>JALQXY010000102.1 GCA_023262945.1 Rickettsiales bacterium
AAGTAAGGATAATTATTGACTTACTTATAGCAATTCTCACCTAAAAACATACAAAAACTAAACACTCTAACTCTATCTTTTTGGCTAAAAATATCTAAAAAGACTTAAGTCCTATAGGCATAGGACTTGCATTTTTTACAATTTTTATCTCAAAAAATATTTTGTCGCAAAATCTAATTAAAGATTGAATTTGGTATTAACTATTTACAAAATAAACTATATTTTTTTATTAACAAGATAATAAACTTATGCAAAATAAACCAGACTATCTATATCGCAATGGTGTGGGACTTGTTTTAATTAACAGCAAAAAAGAAGTTTTTGTTGGCAAAAGAATAGATAATAAATCAGATGCTTGGCAGATGCCACAAGGAGGAATAGAAGATGGCGAAGATGAGGATGTAGCTATTTTTCGTGAAGCAGAAGAAGAAACTGGAATTAATAAAAAATATATTAAAATTTTAAAGAAGTCAGATAAATATTTATATTATAATTTACCATATAAATTGCAAAAAAAATTCTGGGGTGGTAAATATCTTGGACAAAAACAAAGGTGGTATCTGGCACAATTTCTAGGACGAGATGATAATATCAATATATCAACAGAAGAGCCTGAATTTTCTGACTGGAAATGGATTAAAAAAGAAGATATTTATAATTCTATAGTTAATTTTAAACGCGAAATGTATAATCAAATATTTGAGCAATTTTCTGAATTTTTTAAGAATTAAATAATGGAAGCTAATATTTACCAAGTTGATAGTATAGATTCTTTAACTATTGCACCTTTGCTTTTTAAATTTCTTGAACAACAAAAAAAAGCTATTATATATTGTCATGACATCGAAATAATTAAAAAACTCGATAATTCTTTATGGAGTTATGGTCGTAATAAATTTTTACCTCATATTACTATATTCGATAAAGATTTTGATATGAAGCGTCAAAATATAATCCTAAGTAATGAAGAAATTAATCCAAATAATGCTCAATATATTATACTACTAGATAGAGCATCTCCACAATTTTTAAAGCAATTTTCGCGTATTTTTTGCTTTAATTTGATAAATGATAATGGTAAATTTTTATCTTTTAAAAAAGACTTCCAAGACAATCTATTTACAATAAAATCATATAAAAAAGATGGCAATAAATGGATCTCAAACTCTTAAAGTTAGAATTGCTATTTTAATTTCAGGACGTGGCAGTAATATGAAAGCTATTATTGAAGCTTGCAAAGATCATAACTTTCCAGCTGAAGTAGTATTAGTTTTATCTAATAAAATCAATGCCAGAGGTTTAAAGTTTGCCCAAGATAATAACATAAAAACCATAGTCATTAATCATCAAGATTTTAATCAAAGTTTAAATCCCAGACAAGAATTTGATAAAGCTATGAATCAAGAGATAGAAAAACATAACATTAATTTGATTTGCCTTGCTGGATTTATGCGCTTATTATCAGGGTGGTTTGTAGATAAATGGCATGATCGACTCATTAACATACACCCTTCTTTATTGCCTCATTTTAAAGGTGCTCATGCAGTTTCTGATGCCATAAATGCTAAAGCTAAAATTTCTGGCTGTACCGTTCATTATGTAACAAAAGAAATGGATTCAGGTCCTATTATAAAGCAATCAGTAGTAACAATAGAAGAAAATGATAATATAGAATCTTTAAGCAATAAGATTTTGCAACATGAGCATAAAATATATCCACAAGCAATAAAAATTGTTTGTCAAAAAATTTTAACCAAATAAAAATATGTTACTAAATTTAGTAAAATCTCCCGATCCATTATTGCACGAACTGTCAAAAAATGTTGCTATAATTGATAATAAGATAAAAAAAATAATGCAAGATATGCTGGAAACCATGTATCATAATCATGGTATTGGACTTGCCGCTGTACAAGTCGGAATTTTGCAAAAAATAATTATTATTGATATCGATTACAAATTAACAGAAAATTTTGGGGATAACAAAAATAATGGTTATAAAATTTCAAATCAAAATCCGCGTTTCTTAGTTAATGCTAAAATCATAAAATCTTCTAACAAAAGCTCTATTTTTAAAGAGGGTTGTTTATCTTTTCCAGGCGCTAGTTCCGATGTATCAAGACCTAAAGAAGTGACTGTTCAATATCTTGATTTCGAAGGCAAGGAACATATAGAAGAAATGTCTGGTCTTTTAGCAACTTGCGTTCAACATGAAATTGATCACACCAATGGCATTACTTTTGTTGATCATATATCTAAATTAAAACGCGACATAATTCTTAAAAAAATGCGTAAATTAAAAGGAATCAAATGAAAAACTATCGCTACAAAGCTATTGACAATGAGGGTAATTACAGAACTGGTAAAATATCAGCAAGCAACACAAATGAGCTTTTTACTATAATTGAAGAAGATGGTCTAGAGCTTATAAGCTATAGACAAGAACTTGACATTGGTTTAAAGTTTATTACAAAAATTAACGATAAAGATTTAATTACTTTCTTTATCCATCTCGAGCAATTAGAAAGATCAGGGGTTCCAATTATTGAATCAATCACCGACCTTAAGGAAACAACAGAATCGGCTGCACTTAAAAATCTAACACAAGAAATTATTGAATCAATCAAAAGTGGTAATTTATTTTCACAAACTATAGCTAAACATCCTGAAATATTTAGATCAATCTATGTTGGATTGATTGATATGGGAGAAAAAACTGGTAACTTAGCTGAATCTTTTAAAAATATTATCGATGATATAAAATGGAATGTGGAAATTAAAAGAAAAACAAGAAAAGCCATGATTGGGCCAATTTTTGGTATTCTTATAATGTTTTTAGTTCTTGGTGTCATGACAACTGTTACAATTCCAAAAATAACAGGATTTTTATCGGCGCAAAATTTAAATCTTCCAACTTCAACAAACTATCTACTCAATTTCTCTAATTTTTTTACCAACTACTGGCATTTTATGCTTTTTACTATACCTTTTATTTTTTTATTGTCAAAAATAATAGCCAAATCTTCAAAAAATTTAGCAGTTATTATTGATGATATAAAATTAAAGATTCCCGTTTTCGGCTCTATTATAAGAAAAATCGAGTCAGCAAAATTTTGTCAGTTTTTTTCTATGACCTTTAAAAGCGGTCTTGGTATAATAGAATGTCTTGAATTATCATCGGAATTGATTAAAAATAAAGCCATTAAAAATAGTATCAGTAAAATCAGTAAAAATGTCTCTGATGGTTTATCTTTGGGTGATTCAATTCAAAAGACCAAGTATTTTCCCAACCTCGTAGTAAGAATGTTTAGGGTTGGCGAAGAGAGTGGTAATATGGAAAACTCACTAACAAATATAAAATTCTTCTACGATAATGAAATTAATGACTCAATTGATCGTATAACTGGCCTTATAAGGCCAGTTCTTACTTTAATAATGGGTGGCATGATTGCTTGGATTGCAATTGCTGTTTTTGGACCAGTATATTCTTCTTTCTCCAATCTACAATAAAGTTTTGCACAATTGATAAATTAATATTTTGAATTTAATTCGTTTAAAGATGAATTTTGGCATTACTAAAAAACTTAATAAACAATTTCTTGTGATGTCAATTGGCACTGATATAGGTAAAACCTATTTTATCAAAAATTCTTGCCTTAAAAATAAAAATATATTTGCTATTAAACCAATTATTAGCGGCTTTGACTATAAAGAACCTTCTGACTCATCTATAATACTATCAGCAATGGGTCTAAAGGAAACTATTGATAATTTTGACTTAATAAGTCCTTGGCGCTTTAAAAAAGCAGCATCTCCTCATATTGCCGCATCTAAAGATATTGAATTTAATGAAGTAATAAAATTTTGTAAAAAGCATATAAAAAAATCTAATCAGCAAAATAAAACCCTTTTAATTGAAGCTGCAGGAGGCGTTATGACGCCAATCAATCATAATAAAACCTTTATTGATCTTGCACAAGAATTAAAAATACCTGTCATTTTAATAACTGCTAATTTTCTTGGATCAATAAGTCATACTTTGTGTAGCATTG
Source organism: Rickettsiales bacterium (assembly GCA_023262945.1). Classification (GTDB taxonomy): domain Bacteria; phylum Pseudomonadota; class Alphaproteobacteria; order Rickettsiales; family UBA1997; genus UBA1997. The sequence goes on from JALQXY010000102.1 coordinate 4,053, forward strand.
AATCTCTAAAAAAATTTAATATAAAAATAGAAAATGTTATTGTTAATAATATAATACCAAGTCATTATAATGATTCGCAAATCTCTAATAAAGATTTTGCAACTTATATAAAAAATTATAGCAATATCAATATTGAATATCTCTAATATGGATAACTCAAAAAATAAAAATAATAATGATACTATAATCAATCTTGAAGAAGTAGAATTACAAAAAGAAAAGGATCTACAAGATTGGTCATATAAAGCTAATGTTCTATGTGAAGCTTTGCCCTTTATGAGAAAATTCTCTGGAGAAACTTTCGTTATCAAGTTTGGCGGTAGCGCTATGGGAGAAAATAAAAATCTTAAGAATTTTGCCAAAAATGTTGTTTTACTTAAACAAGTTGGTATTAACCCTATTATTGTTCATGGTGGCGGGCCTCAAATTTGTAATATGCTCGATCGCCTTAACATAAAATCATCATTCATCGACGGCCTAAGAGTAACTGATGCTGATACAGTTAGTGTTGTCGAAATGGTTCTAGCTGGATCAATTAACAAAATGATAGTAAGCGAGATAAATAAAGCTGGCGGTAAAGCTATTGGAATTAGTGGCAAAGACGCCAATTTAATTCGTGCCAAAAAAATAACACGCACTAAAAAAGATCCTGACTCCAACATTGAAAAAATATTAAATATGGGATATGTTGGTGAGCCTTACGCTATTGATCCAGAAGTTTTTGGAACATTCGAAGACTCGGATCTTATACCGGTAGTTGCTCCGATTGGATTAGGCGACAATGGTGAAACATTCAATATCAACGCTGATACTGTTGCTGGAAGCATAGCGGCAGCAATTCAGGCTTCAAAACTAATTATCTTATCTGATATAGATGGTGTAATGCTTCCAAATGGTGAATTAATTAGTCATTTAAACATCAGTACTGCTAAAAAAATGATACAAGATGGTATAATAAATGGAGGCATGATTCCAAAAGTTGAAACTTGCATCAAATCTTTAGAAATGGGCGTTGGATTTGCTCATATACTAAATGGATCAACTGATAATATACTGTTAATGGAAATCTTTACTCAAAGTGGAGCTGGAACTATGATAATATAGTAAAATACTATTTAAGAATTCTAACGGATTTACTTAAAATATTTTATTAACTGCAATTAAAAACGCGAAATTGCATTAGCTAAATCTAACATTCTTAAAGAAAAAGCCCATTCATTATCATACCATGAACAAACTTTTACAAAATTACCCATAACTTTAGTTTGTGTAGAATCAAAACAAGAGCTATAAGAAGAATGATTAAAATCTATAGACACTAAAGGCTCCTCAATATAGCTAAGGATTTCTTTCATTGAATTTTGACTATATTCTTTGATAATATTATTTATCTCTTCTTTAGAGGTATTCTTCTTAGCTATAAAATTAAGATCAACCATCGAAACATTTGGAGTAGGAACTCTTATAGCACCTCCATCAAGTTTACCTTGTAATTCAGGCAACACTAAACCTATAGCTTTTGCAGCACCAGTTGAAGTTGGAATCATTGACATAGCACAAGCTCTTGCGCGACGTAAATCTTTGTGAGTATTATCAACGATATTTTGATCATTAGTATAAGCATGAATTGTCGTCATAAAGCCTTTATCGATACCAATATTATCATTCAAAGCTTTTGCAATTGGAGCTAGGCAATTTGTAGTACAAGAGCCAACCGAAATAATATTATCGGTTGATTGTAAATTACCATTATTGACGCCATAAACTATGGTTTTAGTGATATCATCCTTAGCTGGAGCGGAAATGAGAACTTTTTTTGCACCAGAATCAATATGAGATTGAGATTTTTGTGTTGTATTAAAAGCGCCAGTGCATTCAAATACAATATCAATGCCTAATTTAAGCCAAGGTAAGTTTGAGGGGTTACGATCATTAACTATTTTTATCTTTTTATCATCAATAATTAAACTATCACCAGAGATAGAAACTTTTTTGCTAAAAGAACCATGAACTGAGTCATATTTTAATAAGTGCGCCAATGTCTGCAAAGGAGCTGAAGCGTTTATTGCTACTAAATTAATATCTTTATATTTATCATTCTCAAAAATAGCACGAGCTACGCAACGACCTATTCTACCTAAGCCATTAATTGCAACATTTATTGTCATAATTATTATTTAAAATTTTGTAATAAAAAACCCCTATTAAATTAATAAATTTTGAAGAATTCTTGAAGTAGATTTGATTAATTTAAAAACTTAAAAGGTTTTAAAAATTTAATTAAAAGATCCTTACGCGATTAGAATAATTAAATTACTTCTTAGTTTTAAATAATTTGCAACTTACTGAAAAAATCAAATAAATATTTTTAAGAAAAATTATCAAAATATGTTAATTTGTAACGATCCTAAAAGCTAAAATAAAAAGAAAGACCGTCATTGTCGATTTTTATCTTTTAGATCAAGATAAAAAATCAACAATGACTGGAATAGACTAATAAACTATTGAATATTATCTAATTTTAAGTGAATAATATTCCCATTTGGAAATAACTCTGCCATAATTTCTTTTCGCAATTCGGCGGTTTTATCCTCTATTTTTTTCATTATTTCAAGAATTTGAATTGCGTCTTGTGGTAAGCTATTAAAAAATTCAGATTCTTCGTTTAGTTCTATGTTCATAAATACCTCACTAAATTTTATTGGTACTTTTTTCTGTACTAAAACCATTATAACATATTTTTATTATTTTGTCCAAAAACCACAAGAAACCTTTGCAGGCAAGTACTTGCAGGATTTTTTAATAAGTATTTTAATTAAATGCAATAAAAATTTTTTAGATTTATTCATTTAGCCCTTATTTCTTCTATCTTCTCAGCATGTTTTATAGCTTTAGCAAATCTTGAAAAAGCAAATAAATAACTATAAATAAAGCCTTTAAAACCGTATATAAAGTACCTTCTGATAATATAAGCTTTTAAAAAAGCTATTATTGAAATAAAGAGTATTTTAAAACTTGATATTTTTTTATTTTTTAAATGAGCATCTTGAGCCTGCATGCTAGAATAATAGTTAATTTTTTCTAACCAGTGGCTGTAAGATCTAAAAGATTGATGATATATGATATTGTTAAGCTGTGATATTTTATTTTGTACTTCTGGTATCATTATAACTGAATCATGAACCGTGCTATTTCTAAAGCCTCCATATTTTTTATTATATAGCCTAAGTTGATTATAGTAGTAAGCCCATTTTTTCGGCCTATCTTCAAAGCGAAATTTATTAACTATCTTGATTTTATAACCATAAAAATTGTTAAATTTATTAGATTCTTTTAAATGTAAAATTTCTTGTGCTAATTGGGAAGAAATTTCCTCATCAGCATCGATATTAAGTATCCAGTCATTTTGACATTCTTTTTCGCCAAAAATCTTTTGTTGACCAAATCCTTGCCACTCATTAAAAATTACCTTAGCTCCAAATTTATTAGCAATTTTTTGCGTATCATCGATACTTCCTGAATCAATAACTATAATTTCATCAGCAAATATTTTAACGGAATTTAGAACTGATAATATTCTGTCAGCTTCATTTTTGGTAATGATAAAAACAGATATTTTTGCCATTATTTTATTGAAAAGTTATTGAATAAAATAAAAATAAATAACATATTAGTTTTTTAACTCAAACCTTTTATTAAAAAAGTTAATTTAATATGAAAAAAAAGCCTTTGATAATTGCTAGCGTAATTATAGCTACTTTTATTTTTATTATAATTACAATTAGTAGCTATAAAAGTAACAGCTCCGCACAATATAATGATATTTCAAATCCAGAAATTAAGCCCCAACAAAACGAACAAGATACAATTCAAAAAGAAGTCATTAAATCAGCCGACAATACTTCAAAAAGTACAATAAAAAACAATAACAAAATACTTAAACAAATAGAAAGTGATATTTTTCTAGGTAGTCAAAATGCACCCATTACTATTATTGAATACGCATCTTTATCTTGTCCACATTGCGCCTACTTTATTCGTGATGCTTTCCCTAAATTAAAAAGTGAATATATAGATAAAGGATTAGTAAAATTTATCTTTCGCGACTTTCCTCTTAACCAACCTGCATTAGTAGCTGGAATTATTGCTAAATGTCATGCTAATAAAAATTCTGAAAAATATTATAATTTTCTAAAAATTCTTTTTAAATCACAAGATTCTTGGGCGTTTGATAAAGATTTTATCAAAAAACTTGAAGTTGTGGCTAAAATGGACGGTATTAATAAAATTGAATTTGATAAATGTCTTGAACGCAACGATATTCAAGAAGAAATTTTAAAGAATCGCTTAATAGCAGCTCAAGAACTTGAAATAGATTCAACTCCTACCTTTTTTATCAATGGCAATAAAATAGGAGGATATACAGATTATCTAAGAATGAAAAATATTATTGAAACAGAGTTAAAAAATATCAATCAAAATGAATAACATAAAAATCAAAGTTGATAAATTAGCAAAAAACTTTGGTAGTAAGCAAATTCTCAAAAATATTAATCTTGAAGTTAAAAAAGGTGAATCCTTGGTTATTTTAGGTGGTTCAGGTAGTGGTAAATCAGTTCTTATTAAAACTATATCCACCCTAATAGAACCTAGCTTTGGTAGTATTAAAATAGATGATCAAGAAATAGTTAACGCCACGCAAAAAGATCGTGACTTATTGATGACAAAGATTGGTTTCTTATTTCAAGGCGGCGCATTATTTGATTCATTAACAATATGGGAGAATGTTGCTTTTCG
>JALQXY010000133.1 GCA_023262945.1 Rickettsiales bacterium
CAAGCAGGTACAGCAAATGAAATAACAGGTGCTGTAAGTTATGCTTTAATAGATAGACAGAATGAAAACGGATAATTTACCAAAGATAGATTGTACAACTATAGTAACATATAGAAATACAAAAACTGGCGAAACATATAAAGAGAAGAAAGAAGGACCTGATATTGTACAAGACGTTACTGTGCAGGTAACTAATAAAGGTTTAGAAGTCTTCCAGAAAGTGATGAATGATACTAAGAAACCAAAACCCTAAAGGTGGGACAGAACTACAATTCGAGTATTTAGAAAAAAAATCTTTGTATATCGTGATACAAGCGATTTTTTCTCTAAATTTTATCCTCAAAAATATTTTGCCTAAATGTATAATTAATTATGATAATTGATATAACTTAAAAATTATATCTATTCACCTCTTAGTAAGTCATTAATTGATGTTTTTAATCTTGTTTTTTCGTCAACCTTTTTAACAATTATTGCAGCGTAAAGAGATATATCATCATGACCATTCTTTGATTTTACTGACCCAGGAACGACAACTGAATATTTAGGAACTCGCCCATAAAATATCTCGCCACTTTCGCGATCAATAATTTTTGTTGATGCGCCGATATAAACTCCCATAGATAGCACAGAGCCTTTTTCAACTATAACTCCTTCAGCAACTTCGCTTCTAGCTCCAATAAAACAATTATCCTCAATTATAACTGGGTTTGATTGCAGAGGTTCTAGAACGCCACCAATACCAGCTCCACCAGAAATATGACAATTTTTACCAATTTGAGCGCAAGATCCAACAGTTGCCCAAGTGTCGATCATGGTGCCTTCATCAATGTAAGCACCAAGATTTACAAAAGATGGCATTAAGACAACATTTTTTGCAATAAATGTGGCATGCCTAACAACTGCTCCAGATACAGTACGAAAACCAGCTTTACTAAAATCACTTTCTTGCCATTTAGCAAATTTAAGTGGAACTTTATCAAAAAAACTTATAGAATCACCTTTTTTAGTATCGTGATAAGTTAAATAATTGTCATTTAAACGAAATGATAATAATATAGCTTTCTTGACCCAGCTATTTACTTGCCAACTATCTTCTTTCTTCTGACAAACTCTAATTTCACCAGTGTCAAGCATTGCAAGAGTTTTGTTAACGGCATTTCTAATATCTCCTTCGGTTTTAGAGTTGATTTGAGATTTATTATCAAATGCTTGTTCGATTATTTCTATTATTTGCATTTATTGTTTTAATAATTGATTGGTATTATCTTCTATTGTTTTTTCTAATTTTGTCATAAAATCTTTTTTATTAAGGCCAGGATCAATAGTTGGTAAAAATTTAATAGTGATAGTTCCTCTTTTTTTTATCAATCCATTTTTTGGCCAAAATAATCCAGAATTAAGTGCTGTTGGTAATATTTTAACGTTACAAGATAAATACATCGCAGCAATCCCTGGTTGATAAGGATAATCTTTGCTATCTTTCCCTATTGGCACTCTTGTACCCTGAGGGAAGATAATTATTTTATGATCTTCTTTCAGTATTTTTTTGGATTCATTGATAAGATTTTTAATAGCAGATATACCACCTTTCCTGTCAACACTAATTCCGGTCATTAATTTTACAAACCAGCCATAAAAAGGAATATTCAGTAATTCTTTTTTGTAAGCATAGGCTGGACGATTAAAAATTAAATGCATTATTGCTGTTTCCCATATTGATTGATGTTTACATGCTACTATAAATGGTTCATTTGGAATGTTTTCTTGACCAAGAATTTTGTAATCAACGCCATAAAACTTTTTTAAAACAAAAATAAGAAAAGCACTCCATATTTTAGCGCCGTGATCAGCAAGTTTTCTATTTTTTGTAATAAATACTGGAAAATATATTATTGGAATAATTGTTCCCCAAATATTTATGAATAGATAAAATAATATTGATTTAATTATATACATTATTTGGTAAGTAAAAAGTTGTTATAATTTAGTTTATATTTGATTAGTTTTTCAAGTTTTTATCATTATTAACAGCCAATTTTGTAAAATCATTTACTATAGAATTTCTTATATCTCTAGCAACAATATTAAGAAGATTATTCTTTACATAATCTTGCGTTACATAAGTGGCGTATCTATTATCAGAAACGTCAAAATTGTCACTTACATTGGAATATCCAGAAGAAATTACCTTACCATTAGAGATATCTTTTAATTTAAAATCAACGTTAAGAGTTAATTTATTACGACCAGAAGATCCTGTTTCGCTAATATAGGTTGAGGATATTGACTGTGATATGTTATAAATTAATATATATTTCTTCTCTCCTTCGATTTTTTGTGGATTAAAGATGTCGTAAAGCTTGTTTTTAAAATCTTGATATATTTTATCGCGTTTTTTTTGAATTTTAATTGATACGAGTTCTTTGATATATAGATCAGATTCCTTCTTATCATATATAACTCGAAAGCCGCAATTATTAATTAATGATGAAAAAATAAAAACTATTAAGATTTTTATAGTCAATTTTCTCATATTAGTTTTTATTGATATTTTTATAATCAAGGGCCTTTGCTAAATATTCTTTAAATATTGGATGGGCTGCAAAAGGTCTTGATTTTAGTTCTGGATGAAATTGTACACCAATAAAAAATGGATGATCTTTGATTTCAACAATTTCAGGTAGTTTATTATTAGGTGACATTCCAGAAAAAATTAAGCCTTTTTTCTCAAGATTTTGGCGATGTTTTATGTTTACTTCGTAGCGATGTCGGTGTCTTTCTTCTATGATCTCTTGTTTATATATTTTAAAGGCTAAGCTATCTTTTATTATTTTACATGGATACGATCCTAGTCTCATGGTGCCGCCAAGATTTTCATTATCTTTTAAGATTTTATTGCCTTGATTTCCAATCCATTCGTCCATATTATCAATAATAAACTCACCTTCTTTTGATGTTTCACGAGATGTAGCATTTTTGATATCAAGAACGTTGCGAGCATACTCAATAACCATCATTTGCATACCAAAACATATACCAAGATATGGAATTTTTTTAAGACGAGCAAGTTTTATCATGGTAATTTTACCTTCCGTGCCATCAATTCCAAAACCTCCAGGTACTAAAATGGCATGTATATCTTCAGGTAAATTTTGTTGATTTTTTCTGGCATTGATCCATATTACATTAGCTTTTATTTTAAGAGATATAGCCGCATGATTTATGGCCTCAAGCAAAGATTTATAAGAATCAGGGTAACCAGTATATTTTCCAACTATTGCAATATTAATTTCATCTTGTGGATTATTAATAGCTTTTCTGATTTCTAGCCATTTATCTAGATTGATTTTATTTTGATATTTTAATTTAAAGAACTTTAATATTTCTTTATCAAGACCATTTTGATGATAGATTATTGGTACTTCATAAATTGACTTAACATTAGGTGCAGCTATTACTGAAGACATAGGAACCGACGTCATTAAAGCAATTTTTTTAATATGTGATTCGCTAATATCTCTTTCGGCGCGACATAGTAAAAAATTAGGCTGAATACCAATAGATCTAAGTTCTTTCACTGAATGTTGAGTTGGTTTGGTTTTTAATTCATCGGCGCATTCGATATACGGTAGCAAGGTAAGATGTAAGAAGGCGCATTTTTCTGATCCCATTTCGTAATGAAGTTGTCTTATTGCTTCAAAAAATGGTAGCCCTTCAATATCTCCTATAGTACCGCCAATTTCGCATAACATAAAATCAACATCATTCGATTCATTAAGAATAAATTCTTTAATAAGATCAGTAACATGAGGAATAACCTGAACCGTTCCTCCTAGATAATCACCTTTTCTTTCTTTGGTTAAAAGATCGGAATAAATTTTTCCAGCACTTACGCTATCTGATTTTTTAGCATCAACATCGGTGAATCTTTCATAATGTCCTAGATCAAGATCCGTTTCTGCACCATCTTGAGTAACGAAAACTTCGCCATGCTGTACTGGACTCATAGTTCCTGGATCAACATTAAGATATGGATCTAATTTTCTTAATCTCACTTTATAACCCCTTGCTTGCAATAAGGTACCTAGAGCTGCAGATGCTAATCCTTTTCCAAGAGAAGATACGACGCCACCAGTAATAAATATAAATCTTGTCATGAGTGTTTAGAATAATTAAAATCTCTAAAAAAATAGTTTTATAAATTTTAAAAGATTAAGAATAAGGTTATTAGAGAACTTTGAATAATTCCAAGTTTGAAGAAATCTTTGTTATTTTTTAAATTTTAGTATATCAAGGTATACGTGAATTTAAAAAATCAAAATAACAACAAAATTACCCAAAATCGGATTTATGTAAAGTTCTCTATTGCACCATTAGAAAATTAATTTATGTCATCATCTCATGGTTAATATAGCTTGATAAAAAATTGCGCATCAAAAAGTACGCTAGAATTTTTTTTATCATAACTTATTTATGTCATGATCTATTAACGGATTTGGGTTTTAAATGGTGATGATCGTTTTAAAAAGATATAACAATAATCTTAATTTAGTTTTGGAAAACAAAAAATAAAAGTAAATTTGAGAATTTTTACTAAAAATATAATAATTCCTAGTAACTTTAATATGATATTTGGTATAAAATGTTACTATGCAAAGATCTCTATGATTATTTAAATTATATGGTTGACTATCATTTTCTTTAAAATAAAGTTTATTTTTTTCTTGTAATTTTTTAAAACTTCATGCCAACTATTAATCAACTAATTAGAAAACCAAGAGTAAGACAGCTTACTAAAAACAAAGTGCCAGCAATGAAAGCTTGCCCTCAAAAAAGAGGTGTTTGCACTAGAGTATATACAACTACTCCTAAAAAGCCAAACTCAGCACTTAGAAAAGTGGCTCGAGTTAAATTAACAAATGGTTTTGAGGTGATTGCTTACATCCCAGGTGAAGGTCATAACTTACAGGAGCACTCTGTAGTTGCTATTAGAGGCGGTCGTGTAAAGGATTTGCCAGGTGTAAGATATCACATTGTAAGAGGTAGCCTTGATACTCAAGGTGTTAAAAATCGTAAACAAAGGCGCTCAAAATATGGCGCACAAAAACCTAAATAGTAAAATAAAATGAGAAGAAGAGCGGCTAAGATTAGAAAAATATTTCCTGACGCTAAATATAAGGAAGTAATAGTGTCTAGATTTATAAACAGATTAATGAATGATGGCAAGAAATCAGTTGTCGAAAAGGCTCTTTACAGTGCCTTCGATAAATTAGAGCAAAAACTTGGTCGTCCTTCAGTAGAAATATTTAAAGAAGCTTTAGAAAACGTTACTCCTAAAATTGAAGTTAGATCTAGAAGAATAGGTGGTGCAACTTATCAAATACCAGTAGAAGTTCCAGCTAGAAGAGGATCTGCATTGGCTCTTAAATGGCTTAAAACTGCCATAATAAAAGTTAACGGAAGAGACTTAGCATCAAAAATTTTTGCTGTTCTCAATGAATCTCTGGAAAATAGAGGCTGGGCTATTAAAAAGAAAGAAGAGGTTTTTAAAATGGCCGAAGCTAACAAAGCTTTCTCACATTATCGTTGGTAGAATTTTTTATTTGTGTATTTTTTCGATTATTGCTTATTTTATTGTGTTTCTAATATTTGAAAATAACTCCTTAACACGAACAAATAACACTGTCTCGCGATATTTATTACTGCAATGTATATACTTCTTAGTACTATCTAAAAAATTATAACAGCAGAATTGTCAAAACTTTTGATAATTTACTAAATTATTTAGTATTGAGCTATAAATCATAAAACTTCTCCGAAAATTATCTAAAAATTAAATTAAAACAATTTCAGAGTTTTCTTGCGGAAACTTTTTAAAATGGTTTTTGTAAAAAATTCTATAAATTATATCTTTAAAAATAATTGTTTAATATAAAATAACTAGATATTAAAGTAACAATTATTTACAAAATAACTAAATAATATTAAAATAAATAATATTAAAATATGGCACGACAAATTGAAATAGAAAAATACCGAAATATTGGCATTATGGCCCATATCGATGCTGGCAAAACTACCACAACGGAAAGAATTCTTTATTATACCGGCAAATCTCATAAAATAGGCGAGGTTCATGATGGTAATGCTACTATGGATTGGATGGAGCAAGAGCAAGAAAGAGGAATTACAATAACATCTGCTGCTACCACATGTTTTTGGCAAGACCATCGTATTAACATTATAGATACTCCTGGTCACGTTGACTTTACAATTGAAGTAGAGAGGTCTTTACGTGTTCTGGATGGAGCTGTTGCTGTTTTTGATGCTGTAGCTGGTGTGGAACCTCAATCAGAAACAGTCTGGCGTCAGGCTAATAAGTACAATGTACCAAGAATTTGTTTTGTAAATAAAATGGATAGGGTAGGAGCTAATTTCTACAGATGCGTTGATATGATGAAAACCAGACTTGGTGCTAAAGCTATTCCAATTCAACTGCCGATCAATGAAGCTGAAGATTACGGTGGTTTAATAGATCTTGTTAAAATGAAAGCTGTTATTTGGGAAAGTGATCAAATGGGAGCTAAATACTCTTATCAAGATATTCCTAGTGATTTAGTTGAAAAAGCTAATCAATATCGTGAACAGTTGCTGGAAGTTGCCGTTGAGCAATATGATGATATTATGGAAAAATATCTTGGCGGAGAAGAATTAACTGAAGAAGATATAAAAAAATGTATCCGTAAAGGTGTTATATCAAACTCTTTTGTTCCAGTTTTAAATGGTACTGCATTCAAAAATAAAGGTGTACAAACTTTACTTGATGCGGTAGTCGATTATATGCCAAGTCCTGTCGATATTGAAAATACCCATGCCACAAACTCTAAAACTGATGAAGCTATCACAATTAATTGTGGCGATAAAAAGTTAGCAGCTTTAGCTTTTAAAATCATGACCGATCCTTTTGTTGGTTCTTTGACATTTGTAAGAATTTATTCAGGAACTTTAACTGGTGGAACTGGAGTAGTTAATACTACTAAAAATAACTTCAAAGAAAGAGTTGGTAGAATTCTTCTTATGCATTCAAATAACAGAGAAGATTTAAAAGAAGCTTATTCTGGCGATATTGTTGCCTTGGCTGGTCTTAAGCAAACTACAACTGGGGACACCCTTGTTGAGCAAGGTAATGACGTTATTTTGGAAAAAATGATATTTCCAGAACCTGTTATTGAGGTTTCTGTGGAGCCAAAATCAACAGCAGATCAGGAAAAAATGGGGATTGCCTTATCGAGACTAGCCTCTGAAGATCCATCTTTAAGAATCGAGTCCGATGAAGAATCCGGGCAAACTATTCTTAAAGGTATGGGAGAACTTCATCTTGAAATTATTGTTGATAGGATGAAGCGTGAATTTAAGGTTGAAGCCAATATAGGGCAGCCTAAAGTTGCGTATCGTGAAGCTATTACTAAATCAGCTGAGATTGATTATACTCATAAAAAACAATCTGGTGGTTCTGGTCAATTTGCTAGAGTTAAGATTATTTTTGAACCAATAAAAGAAAGCGAATCAAACGAGAACTTTATTTTTGAAAGCGAGATTACTGGCGGTAGAGTTCCGAAAGAATATATTCCGGGGGTTGAAAAAGGTATAGAGTCTGCCAAAGAGACTGGTGTTCTTGCTGGATATCCAGTCGTTAGATTAAAAGCTCGCTTAATTGATGGTGCTTTTCATGATGTTGATTCAAGTGTTCTGGCATTTGAAATTGCATCTCGTACTGCTTTTAAAGAAGCAATGAATAAAGCTAGTCCAGTAATATTAGAGCCAATTATGAAAGTTGAGGTGACTACGCCTGAAGAATATATGGGCGATGTTATTGGTGATATAAATTCTAGAAGAGGTCAAATTCAAAACTTAGAAGCGCGTGATGTAGCGCAGGTTATAACTGCAAAAGTGCCACTCTCATCTATGTTTGGCTATGTTAACAACTTACGCTCCCTTTCTCAGGGTCGTGCTAGCTACTCAATGGAATTTGAATGTTATGAACCAGTTCCAAATAATGTAGCTGAGGAAATAATAGCTAAAAAATCTTAGACTTACTTATTTTTTATATTATAAATTAAAGATTTAAATCAAGTTTATAAGTGGTATTAATGGTATTTTTTTTTAATTAAATTTTAATTATTCATGTCTTTATTGAAAGCTAGCCCAGTTTATAAGCCATTTAATTATCCTTGGGCTTATGATGCTTGGCTTAAGCAGCAACAAGTTCATTGGTTACCAGAAGAAGTTCCTTTGGCTGATGATGTTAGAGATTGGAAACACAATCTAACGGCTAATGAAAAAAATCTTTTAACGCAGATTTTTCGTTTTTTTACTCAAGCTGATATCGAAGTTAATAACTGCTACATGAAGCATTACAGCAAAGTTTTTCAGCCAACAGAGGTGCAAATGATGTTATCGGCATTTTCTAATATGGAGACAGTTCATATAGCAGCTTATTCACATTTACTTGATACGATTGGAATGCCGGAAACCGAGTATCAAGCCTTTATGAAATATAAAGAAATGAAGGATAAATATGATTATATGCAAGATTTTGGTATTAAAACTAACAAAGATATTGCTACGACTCTAGCGGTTTTTGGCGGTTTTACCGAAGGTTTACAATTATTTGCTTCTTTTGCTATTTTGTTAAATTTTCAAAGATTTGGTAAAATGAAGGGAATGGGTCAGATAGTTGCTTGGTCAGTACGCGACGAAACTTTACACACTAATTCAATTATTAAACTATTTAGAACTTTTATCCAGGAAAATCCAGAAGTATGGGATGAAGATCTAAAAAGTAGACTTTATAAGGCTTGTGCTACTATCGTTCATTTTGAAGATGCTTTTATTGATCTTGCATTTGAGTTAGGAACGGTTGAAGGTTTAACTCCAAGAGAAGTAAAAAGATATATTCGTTACATTGCAGATCGTCGTCTTAATCAACTAGGTCTTAAGGATATATACATGATTGATAATAACCCTCTACCATGGCTTGATGAAATATTAAATGGTGTTGAGCACACCAACTTCTTTGAAAATCGTGTTACAGAATATAGCAAAGCATCGACTACTGGAACATGGGAAGAAGTATTTGATAACATAGATAAAGATAATAACAAAATGTTAGCAATTTAGCTTTATTAATCATGAGGAGATTATTTTTTGTTAGATTTGTTTGTTTATTTATTTTTATATGCTTTAAAAGTCATGCTCAAGAGTCAAAAAACCTTATAATCTTTGCTGAACCAAACCTGTTTGTTGCATTAACTGAGGTTGCTCGCCTATATTCGCAAGAATTTGATATTGTAACATCAGTCAATTTTGCTTCACCTAATGATTTAGTAAATGATATTGACATGGGTGACCCTGCTGATGTTTTTATTACAGCTCATCAAGACACAATTAACACATTGAAATTAAAAGGACTGGTAGATGTTTATAATATTGGTAGTATAGCTCAAGATGCTATTAATCTAGTGACCCCTATTAACAATCCTTTGATCCCCGTTGATATTTTGGCTGAAAATAATATTGCTATAGAAAAAGCTTTAGAACTACTAAATAACAGAGAGGCAACCTTGATTCTTGATAATTACGGTAGCTCATCTGGTAATTATGCTGGAAATTATTTACGCAGTTTGAATTTAGATAAATTTAGGGTTTTTACTAAATTAGCCGAAGATAGATCACCTATAGTTTCTTCTATATTAAGTGATGATAGGCACTTTGCCTTACTGCTTTCGAGTCAGATTAAAAATAGAGATGAATTAAAAGTTTTGGCAACAAAGAAACATAATGTAAATTATAAGCTTTTAGTGATTGCTGGAAATAACATGGATAATGCTCGACAATTTTTGGCATTTATCAAAATGCCTAAAATAAAACAAATTTTTGCTGTAAGTGGTTTACTGCCGTTGTAATAGTTGAAGTTTTTATTTTTTTAAAATTTTTACTCTAAAAATTTTTTATAGCTCTGTCTTCATCCAATCTTCTTTAACTTTTACAAACAAAAAAAGATGAACTTTGCATTGACATAAATCGGATATTTCTTTTCTAGCTTCAATTCCTATCTCTTTCAAAAGATTTCCTCTTTTGCCGATAACTATGTTTTTATGATTTTCTTTGGTAACTAAGATTGTTTGGTAAATTTTAACATCACCATTATTGAAATTTTGAAAAGAGTCAGTTTTTATAAAAATAGAGTAGGGTAGTTCTTGATTTAACTTTAGAAAAAGTTTCTCACGAGTTATTTCTTCGGCTAGAAATTTTATTGGCGCGTCTGTAATTTGATCTTCACCAAAGATCCAGTTATCATTTTGGCATTTTTTTACAAGAAGTTCCTTTAATTCATTGATACCATTTTTATCTATATTTTGTGTAGCATTGATTGGTATTATGTATTCAAAATTAAGATCAACAAAATCGGCCATTATTTCAAGTATTTTGGTTTTTTTTACCAGATCTATTTTGTTAATAATTATTGTTGTGGGTAAGTTTTCTTTTTTTAAATCTTCTAGGATTTGTTTATTTTGATTATTTAATCCTAAGGTAGCATCAACGACAAAGCATATATGATCAGCTTCTCGTAGAGCTTGCCAGGCACCTTTTGCAATATATCTTTCTAGAATTTTATCTTTTTTTGGAATAAAAATTCCAGGAGTATCTATAAGAATGATTTGATTTTCTCCCTGATTAAAAATGGCTTTAATTGAGTTACGAGTAGTTTGTACTTTTGGTGAAACTATAGTAATTTTTTGATCAATTAAACTATTTGTTAGTGTTGATTTTCCAGCATTAGGGGCGCCAACTATGGCGATTATACCATGTTTTTTAGTCATGATTTTTTACCAAATCTTGAGCAATCATAAATGCTAGTTCAACGCTTTGTGAGCCGTTTAATCTAGGGTCGCAATGTGTATGATAACGATTTTTAAGATCTATTTCTGATATTTGTTGATTGCCGCCTAGGCACTCAGTGACATCTTGTCCAGTCATTTCAAAATGAATACCTCCTCCATAGCTACCAATTTTTCTGTGTATAGCAAAGAATGACTTTATTTCACTTAAAATGTCATCAAATTTACGAGTTTTGATGCCGTTTGAAGATTTAAAAGTATTGCCATGCATTGGATCACAAGACCATATAACTTTATTACCATTGTTTTTTACGGCACTAACAAGAGGTGGAAGTAATTCGTTTATCTTATCTTTTCCCATTCTTGCGATTAAAGTAATTCTACCTGCTTCATTTTGAGGATTTAATATATCAAGTAATTTTAGAAGATCATCTTTATTAATTGAAGGACCGACTTTAAAAGCAATTGGATTAGAAATTCCTCTCATATATTCAACGTGAGCTTCTTTAGGGTTGCGTGTTCTATCGCCAATCCATAACATATGAGCGCTTAAATCATAATATTTTTTATTATCTATATTTTGCTTAGCAAAGCATTGTTGATAATTCAAAAGTAGCGCTTCGTGAGATGTAAAAAAGCTTGCCGTAGTTAGTTGAGGTAGTGATTTATAGTCTAATCCGCAAGCATTAATAAAGCTTAAGCTATCTTTGATTTTAGCGATAACATCTTCGGCACTTTTTTTGCTGGTCAGGCTGTGAGCAAATTCTTCATTCCATTTTCCTATTTTATCAAGATTACCATATCCACCTTGCGCTAAAGATCTAAGATAATTTAACGTAGCTGCAGAATGAAAATAAGATTCAATTAAACGATCAGGATTGGGTATCCTATCATTTTCTGTAAAATCAATAGAATTTATAATGTCGCCACGATAACTTGGTAATGTAATATTGTTTTTAGTTTCATTATCTTCTGATCTTGGTTTAGCATATTGTCCAGCAATACGACCAACTTTAACGATGGGTTTTTTTGAGCCATACATTAGAGCTATAGTCATCTGCATAATGGTACGAAAAAATCCTTTTAGATTTTTATGTGAAAATTCAGTAAAGCTTTCAGCGCAGTCCCCACCTTGCAATAAAAAAGCATCTCCATTTGCAACATTTGCTAATTCAGATTTTAATTTCTCGACTTCATCAAAAGAAACCAAAGGAGGAAATTTAGAAATCTTGTCCTCAACTTCATTTAAAAGATTTTTATTATCATATGTTGGCTGCTGTTTAATAGGGAAATCACGCCAAGAATCAACTGACCATTTTTGTATCATGAGTAAAATATAAATATTGATTTTAATTGCTAAATAAATGATTGTCAAATCTATCAAATATATTGTCAATTAATCAGTATAAAAAATGACAAAAAAAATAATTGCTTATCAAGGTAGTGTGGGTGCTAATTCTAACATTGCTTGTGAAAAATTTTATAAAAATTGTGAAGCTAAGCCATATGCTACATTTTATGATATCTTTGCTGCGGTCGAAAAGGGTGAAGCCGATTATGGCATGATTCCTTTAGAAAATTCATATGCAGGTCGCGTTTCAGAGATTCATATTCTATTGCAAGATTCAAACTTATCAATTGTAGCAGAGCATTTTCTTCCAATAACTCATAATCTTGCTGGAATAAAAGGTGCAAAAATTAACGATATAAAAGAAGTTTTATCTCATCCGCAGGCTTTGATGCAATGTCAAAGCAATTTGCGTGATTTTAATTTAAATGTAAGGGAGTTCTCTAATACTGCTATGGCTGCTAAATTTGTTGCCGAATCTAATGACAAAACTAAGGCTGCAATATGTTCAAAGAAGGCTGCGGATATTTATAATCTTGAAATTATCCAAGAATCTATTCAAGATAGTAACAATGATAATGTAACTATTTTTATTGTTATTGCCAGAGAACCAGCCGATGTTGATCAAGAGAGCGGTTTAGTGGTAACAACTTTATTGTTTAGTATAAGAAATATACCCGGATCTTTATATAAAGCTCTTGGTGGACTTGCAACAAATGGCGTTAGTATACTTAAACTTGAGAGTTATATACCGGGAGGAGTTTCAACTCAAGCTAAGTTTTTTATTTCTATCGAAGGTCATCCTAATCAACAGAATGTTGCTTTAGCTCTAGAAGAAATGGGTTTTTTTTCAAAAAATGTTAAATTGCTTGGTGTATACTATGCTGATAAGATGCGATCCAATAATCAAGGATCTAAAGCTTGGTTATAATGCTATAAAAACCTTTGCAAATTAACGAATTTAATATTTTGAATTAAAATATGTTAAGAATTATTAGTGGAAAATATAAGGGAAGAAAGCTTGCAAAATCAGATCATCTTAAAAATTTAAGACCAACTAAAGATTCGGCAAGAGAGAATTTATTTAATCTACTAACATCTAATAAAAATATTCTTGCAACTGGTTTTGATTTAAAAAATTCTAATATTCTTGATATTTGTTGCGGTAGTGGATTGGTTGCCTTTGAGGCTATTTCTCGTGGAGCTAAATCAGCAGTTTTGATTGACAATAATTTGTCTCATCTTGATTTAGCTAGGCAAAATCAAAATATATTGCAAATTGCCGATATAACCAAACTACTTAATTTGAACGTTAAAAATTTACCACAAAATGATGTTTTTTTTGATTTAGTTTTTATCGATCCGCCTTATGATGAAGATTATAATGCAATATTAAATAATTTACTATCCAATAAATGGATACAAGATAAAACTATAGTTGTGATTGAAATGTCAAATATTGCTCAAAAATTAATTTCCTTTGAAGAAGAATTTAAATTAAACAATTTAATTAATCGTCTTGAATTGTTAGAAAAAAGAAAATATGGTAGTAGTGTTTTTTATTTTTTTATATCAAAAAATTAGTTATATTATTTTAATTTATTTTATAATGAGTAGATAATACCAAATCCCATCTTTAAATAAAATTATAACAAAATTTTTATATCAAAAATATTTTGTTATAATTTTATTTAAAGATGGGATTTGGTATAAAGCACCTATCACAAATCAATAAACTCTAGTAATTTTACTTAAAAAATTTTTAATAAGTTATAAATTGCTCGAAAGATAAGCTTTCTGTTTCATTTGTGTGATTTAATAATTTTAATAATTGTTTAGCTTGTTAAAATTGATAAAATTTCTCTCAAAGGTTTCTAAAATTAGATGATTTGTGCGAAGTTTTTTGGTTAATAATTTTAAATTACAATATATGTCATTTAAAAAGCACACTGTTAGATCATATGATCAAGATTTAAAATCAATTTCTACTACTCTTGATGAAATGATGAGTTTGGTTATAAAATCAATCGATATGATTGGTGATATTCTAAAAGAAAAATCCATAGATCTATCTGCCAAAATAATTGAGCATGATAAAAAGATTAACTCTCTTGATAACTTAATTGAAAAGAAAGTAACTTCTATTCTAGCATTGCGTCAGCCAATGGCAATAGATCTGCGCTATATCATTTCTTCAATTAAAGTATCTTCTAATCTCGAAAGAATAGGTGATCAATCAAAAAGTATTATAAAAAAAATCAGTAAAGTTGGAGAGGGAGAATTTAGAAAGGATGTAAAAGATTCGTTGATTGAAATGATAGAAATCAGTAAAAATATGGTCAAAAATGCTGTTTTTGCTTTTAATTCGCAGAATATAGATATTGCTCAAGATGTTATGTTGCAAGATGATAAAATTGATAATATTTATTGGAATATATCTAAAATTGCTGAAGAAGATAATTTTACTAAAGAACAGGTAAAAAAAGTTATTACTACTTTATTAATTGCTAAAAGTTTCGAAAGATTAGCTGATCATTCAGAAAATATTGCTGAAATTAGTAAATTTGTTGTTACTGGAGAAATAAAATAATTTTAATAAATTGATAAAAATCAGAAATAAATATACATTACTATAAGATGATATCACGAGAAGAAAAAAAACAATCTGGACAAATTGCCAAACTTGATAATAAAGATTTTAAGGATTTTGCTAAATTGCAACCTAAGGAAAAAATGCAACGAAAGCCAGATTGGATAAGGGTAAAAGCCCCGCAATCAAAAGGTTATTTTGAAACCAAGAAAATGCTTAATGATAAAAAGCTTCACACTGTTTGTGAAGAGGCTGCTTGTCCAAATATTGGTGAATGCTGGGAGCAAAAGCATGCTACGGTGATGATTTTAGGCTCAGTATGTACCAGAGCTTGTTCATTTTGCAATATCGAAACTGGTAAACCTGATAAAGTAGATGTCAATGAGCCAAGTAATGTTGGCGATGTTGCTCAATTTTCTGGTCTAAAACATATTGTTATCACTTCAGTTGATCGTGATGATTTAGAAGATGGTGGAGCTGATCAATTTGTTAAATGTATTGAAAATGTTCGTCAAAAATCTCCTGACACTACCATAGAAATTCTTACTCCAGACTTTCTAAGAAAAGACGGAGCTTTAGAAAAAGTTGTATCTGCTAAACCCGATGTTTTTAATCATAATTTAGAAACAGTTCCAAGTCTTTATACTGATATTCGTCCTGGTGCTAGATATTTTCATTCTTTATGGTTATTAAAAAGGGTTAAAGAAATTGATCCAACAATTTTTACTAAATCAGGGTTAATGGTTGGTTTGGGTGAAAAGAAAAATGAAATATTGCAAGTTATGGATGATATGAGAAGTGCTGATATTGATTTTTTAACTATAGGGCAATATTTGCGACCAACCTTAAGACACGCTCCAGTAGATCGATATGTTCATCCAGATGAATTTAGTTTTTATGAAAAAATTGCTTACAGTAAAGGATTTTTAATGGTTTCCGCTAGTCCTCTTACTAGATCTTCTTATCATGCGGGTGATGACTTTGCTAAAATGCGCCAAGAAAGATTAAAAAGAATGGGCCTCTAATACCAAAGTCCATCTTTAAATAAAATTATAACAAAATATTTTGAGATAAAAATGATTGCCGATTTGATGATTTTAACAACCATTAAGGTTATTAAAATTGATCAATGCCGATTTGATGGATTAATCGATTATTAATCAATTAATCTGATCAAATCTCTCTCAAAAGTTCCTTAAAATTGATTTTGTAAGGGGGTCTTTATTATAAAGTTTTAAATGATAACTATAAAAATTTATGGATCCAATATCGCAAGCATTTATTGGCTCTGGAGTTGCTCAGAGCTTTGCTAAAAATAAAAATAATATCAAGCGTGCTTTTTTTTGTGGTGCAATTGGTGGTTTGGTACCAGATTTAGATATTTTTATCCGCTCTACTAGTGATAGCTTATTGTCATTAGAGTATCATCGTCATTTTACTCACTCTTTATTTTTTATTCCTTTTGGTGGCTTAATAACTGCTGGATTATTATGGATTATATTTTTCTATAAAAAGAAGCAAAAATTCTTTTCTGTTTATATATTCACAACTTTAGGTTTTGCTACTCATGGATTACTAGATTCTTGTACTGCTTACGGTACGCAAATTTTATGGCCTTTTAGCGATTATCGTGCTACTTGGAATTTGGTTTCAATAGTTGATCCTTTATTTACTATACCTTTGATAGGCTTTACTTTATTATCATACTATAAAAAAGATTATAAGTTAGCTAGATCAGGAGTTTATTTGTGTTTAATTTATTTACTTTACGGATTTTATAACAAATTATCAGCGCAAGAATATATAGAAAAAATTGCTAAAGAAAGAGGTCATAAAATTGAAAAAATATTCCTGAGTCCATCATTGGCAAATAATATATTATGGCGCAGTATTTATAAATCTGGTGATAAATATTATATTGATGCCGTTAATGTAGCGCCTTTTAAAGAGGCAGTTTTTTATAAAGGAGATAATGTTGATGTAATAGATAAGGAAAAGGTTTTTCCTAATTTACCAACTAATTCAAGACAAAGACAAGATATTAGAAGATTCTCTCATTTTGCTAAAGATTATATTTATATCTCTAATCTTAATAAAAATATTATTTCTGATTTGCGTTACAGTTTTGTACCGAGTGGCACAAATTCAATTTGGGGCATAATAATAGATGAAAATAACCCACAAAATAATGCTCAATTTGTTAGTCTAAGAAGGGCTAATAATGCTAAATCTAACTGACACTAAATCCCATTTTAAAAGTTTTGAAAAAGAACTAATACCAATTCCCATCTAAAAATAAACAATATGACAAAATATTTTTTAAGATAAAAATTGTAAAAAATATATTTAGCTATATTATAATGGTGGATTGAAATTTAATCTAAAATCACACATTATAGGTACAAATTGCATTTTTAAGATATCTGAAGACCACCATCATGTTGTGACAAACTTTGAATGCAGT
>JALQXY010000152.1 GCA_023262945.1 Rickettsiales bacterium
AAGCTTTACACATAAGTGAAGAAGAAAATCTAGCCATGATAGAAGGCTCGATTAAATATATCAGGCAAAATAACAAGGAAGCTATTTTTGATGCTGAGCATTTTTTTGACGGTTTTAAATCTAATAAAGAATTTGCTTTAAAAGTTATTAAATGCGCTTTTAACGCTGGCGCAAGATGGATTGTATTATGCGATACTAACGGCGGCACATTGCCAAGCGAAATAAAAGAAATTATCAATCAAGTAACTTCACAAATTCCTGGTGAAAATCTAGGAATTCATTGCCATAATGATTCAGGACAAGCGGTGGCAAATTCAATTGCTGCCGTTGAAGCTGGCGTAAGACAAGTACAAGGCACTATAAATGGTATTGGAGAAAGATGTGGCAATGCTGATCTTACCTCCATCATTCCAACCCTAATGTTAAAAATGGGTTTTGATATTGGTATCAACAACTCTCAATTAAAAAATCTTAAAAGAGTTTCGCATTATCTCGATGATTTACTAGGCAAAGAGCGCAATGATTTTGCGCCATATGTTGGAAAATACGCTTTTGCTCATAAAGGCGGATTACATGTTTCTGCGGTAAGTAAAAATCCTCAATGTTACGAACATATAGAACCTCAAAAAGTAGGTAATAAGCGTTTTATTATAGTTTCTGATCAAGCTGGTCGTTCCAATATTATTGAAAGACTCAAAGAAATAGGAATCAATCCTAATGATGATAAAATAAGTAATAAAATTAACGACTTAGTACAAGAAGTAAAAACAAAAGAAGCAAAGGGTTATTCTTATGATGTTGCTAATGCTAGCTTTGCTATATTGGCAAATAAATTACTATTTGCCAAAAAAGATTATTTTGAGCTTGTCGATTTTGACACCATAAATGATGTTAAATATTTGCAAGATGATGAAATAGAAATTACCTCTAAAGCCACAGTAAAAATTAAAATAAACGATAAAATATCAAACTCCCAGGCTTCTGGCAATGGTCCGGTTAATGCTTTGGATAAGGCTCTTCGCCAAATATTATCTAAAAATTATCCTATTTTAGAAAATACAACTCTAAGCGACTACAAAGTAAGAATAATTAATCCCTCTGATGGCACTAAAGCAATAACAAGAGTATTAATAGAATTTAGTGATGATCGAGGTCAAAAATGGACTACTATTGGCGTATCACAAAATATAGTATATGCCTCTTTTCAGGCTCTGAAAGACGGCATCACTTACAAATTATCGCAATAATTATGAAGCAAGATAATTTTGATATTGTTATAATTGGCGGCTCTTTTGCGGGAATGACTTCAGCTTTAGGACTGGCAAATATATCACCTGATATAAAAATTGCCATAATTGAAAAAATAGATATCAAAAATCAAGATAGAAAAAATGATGGTCGCAGCTATGCTATATCATCATCATCTTTGCAATTCTTTCAAGAAATTGATATTTATGACGAATTGCAACAAGATGCAGGTAAAATAAGGGATATAAAAATTAGCGATGGCAATTCGCCTCTTATCTTAGATTTCTTTGGAGCTACCATTAATAAAAAAACCAAACAACTTGGCCAGATTATTGAAAGCTATCAAATTCATAATGCTTTACGCAACAAAATATTAAAACAAAAAAATATCACTATTTTTTGTCCTAATTATTACAAAGAAATAAATCTTGAAAATGGCGCAAAAATTACACTTGATGATAACAAAATTATAAATGCTAAACTTCTATTAGCTTGCGATGGACGCTCTTCGCAATTACGCCATAAATTTCAAATCCACACAATTACAAAAAAATATCATCAAGCAGCGATAGTATTTGATATTTGTCATAAAAATAATCATAATAATGTAGCTTTCGAGAAATTTTATCCTCAAGGACCTTTGGCTATTTTACCACTCAAAGAACAAAATAAATCATCCATTGTATGGATCGTTCCTGAAAGCAATATTGAGGCCTATCTAAGCCTAGATAATGAAAACTTTATATCGCAACTTAATAAAAAAATTGCTGACGATGTTGGTATAGTTAGTAAAATTTCATCAAAATTTACCTATCCATTAACATTAGTTGAAGCAAATAAATTTTATCACAAAAAAATGCTATTAGTTGGAGACTCTGCTTGCGGCATTCATCCTATTGCTGGCCAAGGGTTTAATTTGGCAATTTCTTCGATCGAAATATTAAAAAATTTAATTAAAGATAATTTTCTTAATGGTTTTGATATAAGCTCATCAAATCTAATAACAGAATATAACAAAAAAGCTCGATTTAATTCTTGTAAAATGGTTGTGGCTACCGACATACTAAACTCATTATTTGAAAGCAAGAGTCTTATTTTATCAAAATCAAGACGCATCGGTTTAGCCATTACCAATAAAATCCCATACCTAAAAAAAATATTTATTACCGCTGCTGGTGGCAGATTTGATAAAAATTAATCAATATTAAATAATGTTACTGCATCTTTATAAAGCATTATCGATTTTGTCTTTTCCTTTTATTGAAATATGGCTAATTTTAAGGATCGTCAAAAAGAAAGAAAATAAAATCAGCTTTAATCAACGCTTTGCTAGAACAAAAATTGCAAGACCAGCTGGCAATGTAATATGGGTTCATGCCGTAAGTGTTGGAGAAGCTAATTCCGCGCTAACATTAATAGAAGAAATTCTTCAGCAAGATAAAAAAAGCGCAATACTAATAACCACCAGCACCTTAACTTCGGCACAAATTGTTAATGATAAATTAAATAATTTTAAAAAACGCTTAATTCATCAATTTTTACCAATTGATTCTTTATATGTGGTTAGGCAGTTTCTTGATTTTTGGCAAT
The DNA here is from genome assembly GCA_023262945.1 of Rickettsiales bacterium. Classification (GTDB taxonomy): domain Bacteria; phylum Pseudomonadota; class Alphaproteobacteria; order Rickettsiales; family UBA1997; genus UBA1997. The sequence goes on from JALQXY010000152.1 coordinate 2,839, forward strand.
TTGATAAGGCTATTTTTGTTGAATCAGAAATATGGCCAAATTTAATATTGGAAGCAAGAAATAGAGATATTAAAATTTATTTAGTTAACGCCAGAATATCAGAAAAATCATATAAAAGATGGATTTTTTTACAGAAATTTCTTTTTACAAAAATTTTTGACAAATTTGATAAAATTTTTGTACAATATGAAAAAGATCTTACAAAATTTAAATCACTGCAAGCAAAAGAAGTTTTATTTCTAGGCGATTTAAAAGCTCAAAGCAGGCCATTATCTTTTGATTCCAAAGAATTAGAAGATCTAAAATTAGCCATAAAAAATAGAAAAATATTATTATGCGCCAGCACTCATAAAGGTGAGGAAGAGATTTTACTAAAATGTCATAAAACACTAAAACAAAAATTTCCTGATTTATTAACAATTATTATACCAAGACATCCAAATCGTAGCAGCGAAATTAGTAAATTATTAATTAATTATAGATTTGCCAAACGCAGCAATAATGATAAAATTACAGAAGATAAAGAAATATATCTAGTTGATAGCTTGGGTGAGTTGGGATTATTTTATAAATTAGCTGATTTTGCTTTTATTGGCGGCTCTATAATTGATGTTGGCGGTCACAATCCTTATGAAGCAATAAATTTAGATTGTGCAGTTATTAGTGGTGATCGATTTGATAATTTTGCACATATTTACAAAACCCTTTCTCAGGAACAAGGCTGTATAATAGTTAAATCAGAAAAAGAATTAATAAAATCTATTGAAAAAATAATAATTGACAAAAAACTTGCCTCAAATTTACTAAAAAATGCCAAAAATATCATTAAACAAACTAACATTGCCAAAAAAATAACAATAAATATCAATAATGACCAATAGCACAAACAAAAAAACAGTGGCCGTTTTATTTGGCGGCATTTCAGTTGAGCATGATGTTAGTATTCTTACTGGATTACAAATTATCGATGCCATAGATTCAACAATTTATGATATTATTCCAGTTTATATTGATCAAAACGGTGATTGGTTTTGTGGCGATCAATTATTAAATCGTAAAAATTATCATTTTAGCCCAGATAAAAAGAAAGAATTAAACAAAATCAGTTTAGATTTAGGTACTAACTTTAATGACAAGCCATATTTTACTCAGAAAAAAAGATGCTTTTTTGCTAAAGATAAGAAACTATATTTTGATATCGCATTTTTAGCTTTGCATGGCGGTGCTGGTGAAAATGGACAGATTCAAGGAGCTTTTGCCATGGCCAATATTCCTTTTACGGGATGCGATCATTTTAGCTCATCTATTGCTATGAATAAAGCATTTACTAAAAATATTTTAAGAAATGCTAAAATTAATGTTTTGCCCGATATTTTAATACATAAACCTAAATCTCAAAATATCATAAGCAAAAAAGATCTGTTAAAAGATATTAAAATCAACTTTCCTGTTTGTGTAAAACCATGCAACCTTGGCAGTAGCGTTGGGGTTTATAAAGCAAACAATGAAGGTGATTTATATAGTGCAGTTCTACAAATCTTTAAAATCGATGATATAGCAATAATTGAACCATTTGTTGAAAATCTTGTTGAGTATAATATCAGCGTTTGCAAGGCAATCGACGAAGATATAAAAGTATCAGCTATTGAACAACCAAATAGTGAAAATGAATTACTAAACTTTAAAGATAAATATCTTAATGATGGTGACAATTTAGACAATAAATTATCCACTCCAACATCTCAAGGCATGGCCTCTTCTTCAAGAACAATAAATCCCAGCCTAACCAAAAAGCAAAATGATTTTATTATTGACTCAGCTAAAAAAGCTTTTTCCCTTATTGGTGCCAATGGCGCACCCCGAATTGATTTTTTATGCAATAAAAAAACCAAAGAAATTTGGCTTAACGAAATCAACACTCTTCCTGGGTCTTTAGGTTATTATTTGTGGCAAGCAAGCAGTGATAAAATAAACTTTACCAAACTTTTAACAAATTTAATAAATGAAGGATTTAATCGTTTACGAGATAATTTCAAACAAATTGATTTAAAGTCTTGCCAAGCAGCAATTTTTAACGATAAGAATTAATTATTTATATCAAATACCATCTAAAAATAAACAATATGACAAAATATTTTTTGAGATAAAAATTTTTAAAAAATGAAGCTGTATATCCATACAGCTGAAGCTTTTTAGAGATTTTTAGTCAAAAAGATAAAGTCAGATTGTTTAGTTTTTATAATGTTTTTAGGTAAGAATTGCTCACAAATAACTTTTTATTTTTGCCGCCAAATCTAGCTTTTCCCAAGAAAAACCTCCATCCAGATCAACATCTCGACCAAAATGACCATAAGCAGCACTTCTATAATAAATTGGCTTATTAAGGCCCAAGTGAGTGCGAATTCCTCTAGGGGTTAAATCAACTAAATTATTAATTACTTTGATTAATTCTTCGCCTTTGATGCCAGTACCATGATTATTGATATAAAGAGATTGTGGCTTTGATAAGCCGATAGCATAAGAAAGCTGTATAGTGCAACGAGTTGCCAAACCGGTAGCAACTATATTTTTAGCTAAATAACGAGCCATATATGCTGCAGAGCGATCAACTTTTGTTGGATCTTTACCAGAAAAAGCTCCTCCACCATGAGGAGCGGCGCCTCCATAGGTATCAACTATTATTTTACGCCCAGTAAGACCAGCATCGCCATCCGGACCACCAATTACAAAAACTCCTGTTGGATTTACTAAAAACTCATCATCTTCACACATCCATCCATCAGGTAATGAATTTATGACATAAGGCCTAATAAGATCTTTTATCTCTTTTTGCGTTATATCTGGTTTATGTTGAATTGAAACCAATATTGTTTTAGCTTTTATTGGCTTGCCATTTTCATAAATTAAAGTGACTTGACTTTTAGCATCAGGACCTAAAGTTGGCAAAAGATTGTTTTTTACAGCATTTCTGATGTTGCGTAAAATAAGATGAGAATAATAAATTGGAGCTGGCATTAATTTATCAGTCTCATTGCAAGCATAACCAAACATAATCCCTTGATCACCAGCCCCTTCTTCTTTATTAACAGATGCGTCAACTCCAATAGCAATATCTTTTGACTGCTCATGAATTAAGTTGGTTATTTTAAGATTTTGCCAATGAAAACCTTTTTGCTCATAACCAATCTCTTTGACAATTTGACGAATTTTATCTTCTATTTTATGTTTACTAATATTGGGAGCTCTTATTTCACCTCCAATAATAACATTATTAGTAGTAGCAAATGTTTCTATGGCAAGTCTTGAATAAGGATCTTGTGATAGATATTCATCAACTAGAGCATCTGATATTTGATCACAAATTTTATCAGGATGTCCATCGGATACTGATTCTGAGGTAAAAAGATAATTTATTGGCATTTTGTAAATAAATTAAGATTAATCATCTTCATCTTCATCGCCTTCTAAAATAGGATCAAGAGATGATTTTTTAAATTTAGATTGCTGAGCATTTTTTACATCTTCTATCTTTTTATCAATATCATTTTGACTTTCAAAATAAAGTTCAAAAGCTTTTTTAGTAGAATATTGCGGATCAGATAAGATTCTATCATAATCTATTTCCAATAATTCAGAGTTTTTAACTTCAAAGGCTTTATCGATTAATCTTTCAAGATCTTCTTCTGCAAACTCTTTTTCAAATAAATCTTTAGCAAATTCTTTTTTTACATTTTCTAACTTTGCTATTTTTTCTTCAGTCGACCGAAGTTTACTTTCTGTAATACTATTTATTAAATCATCCTGTTCTTTAGCAATAACATAACATATTTTTTCAGCAATTCTTGCCCCGGTTAACTCTATATTACTTTTATAATGGCCATTTTCTATTGCTCTTTTTTTTCTCAAACCAATATCAAATTCTATAGCTTTTTGCATTAATGATTTATCTTCCTCTTTAGTAATAAATTTTTCTCGAGCATCAAATATCTTTGCATTGGTATTAAAAATCTTATCCAGATACGAAACGGGAGCATGATGTTCAATAATTCTGCCCAGTGCCCCTTGTAATTCTTGATCCGTTCTATCTTTATCGAAGAGATCTAATAACTTTTTATTTTGATCTAGTAATGCATCTTTCTCAAGTTTCTTTGACTCTAAAGAGTCAGAATCTATTTTTAGTTTCTTATCAAGGTTTTTATGAATTAAATAAGCCGCTTTTTTCGCTTCTTGCAATTTATCAATTTCACTTTTTGGTTTGACATTTTTTAAATATTGCAAAGTAGCTTCTTTTTTAATTTCTCTAACTTTAAATCTCTTATTAAAACTTTCTTCTTTTTCTAATTTAGAAGTTAAGCGATTAATTCTTCTAGCGAAATTTTCTTGCGCTAATTTTGGATTATGCGCTGGGTTACGCATCAAATGACGACCAAATTTTTTGATACGAGTCTTAGCACCAAAAATAAAACCTTTTCTTTTGGCATCTTTATATTTTTGAGATTGCTCAAATTGCTCTTGTTGCAAATGCTGCATATATTTACTTTGCAATTCTTTGTCGCCAACAAAAGCCTTTGCTGCTTCACCCCTAGAAAGAACTACTTGTTCTTTAATTTGATTTTTATTACCTCTTAAATAATTTGCGATCATGGCATCATCAGCTCCAGCTATATTATTTTTAACCCAATTAGCAATATTTCTTTTTACCTCTTCGCGAGCTTCTTTTCCTGATAATATGTTACCATTTTTTATTTTATGTTTTACATTTAAAGCTTCTTGCTTGATTCTATTTTTTATAGGTTCTTCTATTAATATCTTATCTAATCTTTTTTCAATATTAACATTATCTATACCAAGCATTGCAAAGGTATTAGCTCTGCCGTCTTTATTTCCTTTCATTCCTCCATATCTTTGTTGTTCTAAATTTTGCAACACATCATTTCTAATAAATTTACCAGCTTCAATGCCGCTTAATCCATTTGCTCTAGATTTTTTCTTTGCTTCTGATATGGCGTTATCAATAATTCTATCTCGCAATCTTGATCTTGGACCCCTGAAAGGAATCATTTTACCAGCACGATTCCAAAGACCAGCAATGCCACTTTTACGCATCAATTTAGTGGTAAATGATATTGCCCTAGCTGTATTTGCACTAGATTGAAGAGTGCTAATACCACTTCCAACAAGTCCATATAATCCTTTCATCATATTATTAGCTAAGGCAAAACTTGATGCCCCAGAAATCTGACCTTGATCATTTTTAGATCCACCACCCTTTTCAGCACCACCAAAAGCAGAAAGACTTGAAGCAACCTGTCCCATTGCACTTATAATCATAAAAGTGATAAATATTAAACCACCAATTTCAAATATATCTTTCATCCATTCAGGAAAACTTCGATCCAAGTTATTTGCCTCTACAACTTTAAATTTAATGAATGGTTTTATAAAATATCTCTCAACATAACAAACTTCATAATACAATAAATTATAAAAACCTTTTTCAATTAGATACCAAAAAATATATACAGAGCTAAATAATACCACCAACTCTAAAGATCGAGATACCAAAAATTTAATCCAATTAGTAAAAATGGAATATGTTTGATTAAATAATATAAAACACATAAATATAGGCCCTAGCGATAATGCAAAAATTATTTTTAATAAATTTATCAAATAAACAGTCGCCGCAAAAAGCATGACGTAAATAAAGAAGAAGATTAATGCATAAACCGCAATAATTACAATAAATCCATAACTTTTACCAAAAAATAGACCCCATATTTTATTGGTTACCGATTGAGAAAATAATTTTTTAATAGTATTGTCTATACAAGTAAATCGCGTAGAATTGTTATAGTTACTATTAATAGCTTGATTGCATTGTTCAATACCACTTCCAGATCTTCCTTCATTAGAAAATAATGCCATTTTTGATACTAATTCATTAGTACCTTCATGGAAGAATTTAACGATGTAGTTATTATAAATATTCCAACTAGTAGGACTAACAAACATTATGATAACAGAAATCTTTATGACTCTCATAATTATTTCTTTGCGATTAATTTCTATAGTGCCCAGCAAAACAGATATACCAAATATTACAACATACATCAAAAGCAAAAGCCTTATCGCATTAATAAAATCAGAATCAATTACTAAATTATTATATAATATTTTCAGTAAGCCGCCATTATCAATAAAATTAACATTGGTAACTGAATTATTTAAATCAATTGAACTGCTATTACCTGAAGGCTGAGCACCCGATTCAAAGGTAACATTATAACCATTGTTATTACCTTGAACAACTTCTTTTCCCAAAACCAACTCTTCAACCGTTGCAACTATATATTCAAGTAATCCAGATATTTTTTTTTGATTAATTCCTGATACAAATTCCATATTATAACTGCCCTGATTATCACTATACCAACTATCACTAAAAGCTATTTTCATTATTTCACCACTTTGATGACGCTCTGTAATATTTTTGCCTGAGTCAATAGTTTTAGGCATGGAATTTTCTGGCTCAGATCTATAGATATAAGAAGTAACATCTGCACCATATTCATCTATACACAATTCTTTTCCATCAATTACCGTTTTATCAATATCACATTGCCCTTCGTCAGAAAATAAATGAAATGCAAAACTAGGAATGTCATTACCACTAGGGCCAAAAAATCCAAGATATGCACTCATGCCAGCTCTATATTTACAAATATATTGCTCATCTGGTATTAATCGATTTTCTTGATTATTAATCCTATTTAAGGCACGATGATAATAATTGAATGAATCTGGATATGTAAATATCTTTGATTCCTGCCCTCCTGTGCATTGTTTGTTTCCATCTACATCAATAGGATTAAATTCATCATTTTTATAACAATAACATCCATTTTGTAAATTAGTATCTTTAGCGCAAAATCTACAATAAGGAACATCTTTAGATTTAAGATTTGCTTGATTAATATCCCAGGGGATAATTGAGCCAGTGATTTTTATTACTACTTGTCCGCCATTGTAAATTAAACCAGTATCCTTCCAACTAGCAGGATCTATTATTTCTGGATTATATATTCCAGCGGTATTATAATCATGGATATACCCAGTATCATCCGATGATTCAGATCCCGCCTTTAGAGTAAAATGACTACTTCCAAATTGTGAAGCTAAGATACAAGAATTATTTGAACTGCCATCTTCAACATCACAACCAGCAAGAAATAAGAAAGATATAATTAAAAGAAGAACCTGAATTAAAGATTTCATTACCAATATTCAAAAACTAATCCAGAATGGTACCTGCGGCCGGACTTGAACCGGCAAGGGCTAATGCCCCACGGATTTTAAGTCCGTTATGTCTACCATTCCATCACGCAGGCAAGACAATTAAGAAGGGGGTAAAAATATTAAAATTAGCTAAAACTTTAACTTAAAAAGACTAATTTATACAAAATAACAATGGTGGGTCTGGGTGGACTTGAACCACCGACCTCGCACTTATCAGGCGCGCACTCTAACCAGCTGAGCTACAAACCCATTTTTTATAACCAAAAAACTCAATCTATTAAAAAATTAAATTATTTTAGTTATGTAAAGTTTTTCAATTTGACAAATAGCTTGTAATATCAATTGCCACCTAAAAAACATATAAAAACTAAACAATCTGACTTTATCTTTTTAGATGAGAATTGGTATAAAAATCACTAAAAGATCAATTTTGAACGCAAATTCTCTTTTGTCAACCAAAGAGATTTTACATAATCAAAAAAAGGACTCCTACAAATCAGACAATTTTGAGATCTATTTATTTAAAAGAAACGATATAATATCAGCAAATAAGCTTGCTGGCAAATTGCCGCCCGATATTTTATTAGTTAAGCTATAATCATCATTTCCAATCCACACACCAATGACATGTTCTCCACCATAGCCAACAAACCATGCATCGCGAAATTCTTGACTAGTGCCTGTTTTACCACGAGCATTATGATCTATGCCCGAATTACTTGCCGTGCCACTGATAACTACTTCATTAAGCAAATCATCAATCATTAACCACGATTGATAATCAATTACATTTCCCAAATCAGAGCCAAAATGAGAATATAAATTATTGTTATCTTGATCTACAATATTTTTGATATAGCTTGGTATTAAAGCTTGACCTTGATTGGCAATTATAGCATAAGCAGCCGTTATATCATATAAACTAAAAGCAGAAGAGCCAAGTGCTATGGATAAACCATCATCTTTGTTAACAAATAAACCAAATCTATTAAGCATATCAATTATATTGTCCAAAGATGATTGTTTAGCAAGTTGAATAGCTACAGAATTTAAAGATTTAGCAAAAGCTGTTTTCAGATCAACAGAACCATAATATTTATCTCCATAATTATTTGGCAACCAGCCATTAAGATCTATTTTTTGATCAATTATTATATCATCAGTTTTAAAACCTTGCTCAAAAGCTGCCAGATAAACAAAGGTCTTCAACAAAGATCCGACTTGTCTTTTAGCATCAATAGCTCGGTTAAATTGACTTTCTTGATAATCTTTTCCTCCAATCAAAGCTTTTAATGCACCATTTTTATCCATCACCAGCACTGCAATTTGCGCTTTCCCGATTTTATTCTTATTACGCTTTAAAAAATTATAAGTAATTTTCTGCAAATTATCCTGAATATCTTTATCAATAGTAGTATTAATATAAAAAGATTGATTATCTTTAGGATCTAAGGCTAGAAAATCTCTAAAATTTCTATGAACTAAATCGGCTATATAAAATCTTTGAAAAGAATCATACTGATAATTAGCATCATCATCAATTTCAGCAATATTAGATTCATCAATATAGCCATTTTTGATCATATTTTTCATAACTAAAAAGGCTCTTTCTTGCGCTAGAGATGGATTTATTTTTGGCGATAATTTAGATGGTGCCTTGATAATTGCAGCAAGAATTGTTGCTTCATTAAGATTGATTTGCGATATATCTTTATTAAAATAGCTTTGCGCTGCGTTTTTTATTCCATAATTACCCGAACCAAAATAAATACGATTCAAATACATTTTCAGAATTTGTTCTTTTGTAAATTCTCTTTCCAATTGAAAAGACAATAGCAATTCCTGAATTTTTCTTTTGATAGTTTTATCAGAATCTAAAAACAGTAATTTTGCTAATTGCTGAGTGATAGTGCTTGCTCCTTGGGCAATATAGCCTTTTTTCTGATTAACATAAAAAGCTCTTAATATCGCTAAAAAATCAATACCAATATGACTAAAAAAATTTTTATCTTCAATAGATATTACAGCATTAATTAAATGTTGAGGAATTTCATAAAATTCACAATTATCACCATTGATTGCGCCATAAGTTTTAATAACTTGATTATTAGAATATCTTACTTCAATAGTTGGTAATTTAGAGTTATCGTGTAATTGCTCTAGATTTGGCAAATCTTGCATATAATATAACATCAAAAATGCTACCAAAACAGCAAACCATATAACAACAACAAATAAAGATTTACTAAGAAATTTAATAAATTTCATGCTCTGTTTTATTAATGATAAATTAATCGATGAAGATCAAGCAATGATCTCTATCAATGATCGCGGCTTTATGTTTGGCGATGGAATTTTTGAAACCTGCCATATAAGCAATAGTAAAATACTAGATTTTACTTCTCATTTAAAAAGGTTAGATAAAGGATTAAAATCTCTAGAAATAAAGGCTAAAACTAGCAATTTATTAGAAAAATCAACCAAATTAATCAAAGAAAATAATATCAAAGATGGTATTTTGCGCCTTTCTATATCTCGCGGCATTGGCTCAAATGGATTTCTTCCTTGTCAAGATATAAAACCAAATATTATTATTCAAACCAAATATTTTAAAGACCTTATTAATAAAAATATAACTCTTGCTATATCAAAAAAAATAACTCTTTTTAGCAAATCCATTCTCAATAAACACAAAACGGCCAATAGCCTAAACTATATTTTAGCCAAAATGGATAGTCATAAAAATGGCTTTTTTGACAATATCTTACTTAACGAAAATAATGAAATTTGCGAAACTTCAAGCGCTAATATATTTATTGTTAAAAATAATTTAATATTAACCCCTAGTTTAGAATGCGGCCTTCTTAGCGGCACGAAAAGACAAAAAATAATAGATATATGTCAGCAAAATGTCGATCTAAAAATAAAAGAAACCAAAATCACAATAAATGATCTCAAAAATTGCGACGAGGTTTTTATTAGCAATTCATCTTTTTTGATATTGGCAGTGAATGCCATTAAAATCGATAATAATTTAATCAAATTCACCGAAGATAAGATAAGTAAAAATCTTAGAAATCGCCTTTTAATCAAACTACAAAATGAATTATAATCAACACATTGACTGGCTCGAGCCGTTAGAATTTGCCAGTAAAATAGCACAATCTTATCAAGATGATTGGCTGTTTTTATATTCTGGACTTGCCAAAAATATTGAAAATTCAATTTCTTATATCGCTTTATTTGCCGACAAATCACAAAACTATAACAGCTTTGCCAAAATCAAACAACATATCACAAAATCTAATCATCCATTATTTGGCTATATTTCTTATGAGGCTATCACAAATTGCACAAAAAATACCAACAACCAACCTTCAATAATTACTTTTCCCAAAATGCAATTTTTATCTTTTTTTGTAATAATTAAATTTATACATCAAGAAAAAAAGATTATTATTCATTATCAACAAGAAAAACATCTAAATCTTATCAAAAATTATCTTAATAATAAAAAATCTTTACCAAGCATTTCGCTTAAAACCAATAGTTACAATTCTAATTTTAGCGATTATTCTTACAAAAAAACTATAAATAACATTAAATCACAAATAGCTAATGGTGATTTTTATCAAGTTAATCTTACTCGAAAATTTTTTGGAGAATTAGAAAAAACCTATCAAGATCAAGATATATTTTCTAATTTTATTAAATTATGTCAAATTAGCCCAGCAAATTACTCATCATTTATAAAAATTGATAACAAATATATATTATCTTCAAGCCCTGAATTGTTTCTAAATATCAAAAATAACCTAATTAAATCAAAACCAATAAAAGGCACTATCTCGCGCCATAAAAACCAAAAACAAGATGATGCTAATAAAAAATATTTACAAAACAGCCCCAAAGAGCGCGCCGAAAACCTAATGATAGTTGATCTAGTTAGAAATGATTTATCTCAAATTTGCAAAGCTGGATCTGTAAAAGTTGATAACTTATTTAATATTGATAGCTACAACATGATACATCATATGTCATCACAAATTAGCGGCATTATTAACGATAACAATTCAATAATTGACGCTATAAAAGCCACCTTCCCTGCTGGCTCAATGACAGGAGCTCCTAAAATTGCAGCTATGCAAAATATCATAGATAACGAAAAGATAAATCGCGGAATTTACAGCGGATCTATTGGTTTTATTAGTCAAAATGAAGTAAATTTATCAGTAGTTATCAGAACTTTAATTATCAAAGATAATAAATATGAATTTCAAGTTGGCGGTGCCATAACTTACGACTCAGATCCAAGGCAAGAATTAGCAGAAATATACAGCAAAGCCCAAGCTTTAAAAAAACTCTTGCACATTTGCTAAATTTTTGATATGATCTACTGGTTGTGAATTTTATAGCATTTTATATTAACCAGTTCACAAACTATTTTAATTTTAACCAAAGAAATTTTCTTTTTAGATTTGTTTTGAGAAGCCATAGTACTTAATGCTACTTTGGCTTTGAAAAACAAAAGATAAAAGTAAATTTATGAAGTTATACTATTTCCATAAATTAAGATAGCTTATGAACTGGTTAATATCTTCAAAATTGCTGAAGATAGAAAACGCTATCAGAATAATAAGTTACCAGGATATTTATTTTATTTATAACAAAACATCACAAAAAACTTGCGATAATTTTATAAACTTTGAACAAAACTTTTTAAATTCAAAGCTACGTAAATAATATTGCTATAGATAATAACTTTATAAAATAAACTAAATTACCATGACACAATCACAAGAAATAAATACAGAATCACAAAAAATAAATGATTTTTTTAATAGTTTACTGAAAGAAGCAAAATCTTCAAAAGAAGTGAATATTGTATCAATGATGAGGACATATATTGATGAGAATAGAAAACCTATAGAAAGAGAAGTTGCAGCAAAAGAGATCGAAGATCAAAAAAGATATTTCCAATATGTGGAAGAATTACATAAAGTTTCTTATTTTTCAGAAACTCATACACATTCAAAAGAAGAATTAAAATTACTGAAAACTTTAAAAGGATCTTTAGAAAAGTCAGCACAAAGTTACAAAGCTAAAACAGATCTTATAAAAGAATTAATAACTAATGTTGAAGAAAAAAGATCTGAGGAGCAGAGAGCTGAAGCCGAAAGACTTAAGGAGCAGAAAGCTCAAGCTATAATATCAACGTTAAACCCTGATGAGCGAGCTGGAATAGAAAAAAAACCAGCTAATTTAGCAGCAAGTGAAACTCCAAGCGCGACTTCAAGAGATAATGCAGCAAATGAAACTACAAGCACGGCTTCAAGAGATAACGCAACTGAAAAAGGTAAAAATAATGCAACAAATGAAACTCCAGGCACATCTCCAAGAATATATTCAAGGTGGTTTTCAAATGCTCTAAATTCTGTAAGGCCTGCGATGCAACTTGCTGGAAGAATTGCAGCTGCTTTATTATGACCTTAGTAAATCAATAAATTGATCAATTTTCATTTCATATTGATCAATTTTGCCCAATTCTCTAATTGATAATGTTTGGAATTGGGCTTCTTTTTTGCCAATTGCCAAAATGTAAGGCACTTTTTGCAAAGAATGTAGTCTTATTTTTTGAGATATTTTTTGCGAATCTAGATCAATCTTAACACGAAAACCGCATTTTTTCAATTTATCAGCAACTTCTTTGGCATAATCATCATAATCATTGGTAATAGTCGCCACAACAACTTGCACTGGCGCCAACCACAAAGGAAACCTTCCGCCATAATTTTCAATCAACATACCAATAAAACGCTCAAAACTACCCAAAATAGCACGATGCAACATAACTGGACGCTTCTTACTGCCATCTTTAGCAATATAGCTAGCATCAAGCCTTTCTGGTAAAATAAAATCAACCTGCAAAGTGCCGCATTGCCATTCTCTTTTTAAAGCATCAGTTAGTGTAAATTCTAGCTTTGGACCATAAAAAGCACCTTCACCAGGGCTAATTTCATACTCCAAGCCAACAACTTTTATCGCCTCTTCCAAAGATTTTTCTGCCTTATCCCAAGTTTTATCATCACCAGCTCTAATTTCAGGACGAGTTGAAAATTTTATCTTAACATCTTCAAAACCAAAATCTTTGTAAACAGTTTTTAACAAAGAGCAAAATTTTATAGTTTCATCGTTAATTTGCGATTCTTCACAAAAAATATGAGCATCATCTTGTGTAAAAGATCTAACTCGCATAATGCCATGCAAAGATCCCGATGGTTCATTGCGATGACAACAGCCAAATTCAGCCATACGAAGAGGCAATTGGCGATAAGATTTTAATTCTTGATTAAAAATTTGCACATGACACGGACAATTCATTGGCTTAACCGCCAAAGTGCGATGCTCACTTTCGGCAATAAACATATTTTCACGAAACTTATCCCAATGACCCGACTTTTCCCATAAAACGCGGTCAACTAATTGAGGAGTTTTAACTTCTATATATCCATCATTCTCTAATTTATTGCGTATATATTTCTCAATTTCACGAAAAATAATCCAACCATTATTATGCCAAAAAACCGATCCAGCAGCTTCATCTTGTATATGAAACAAATCAAGTTGCTTACCCAATTTGCGATGATCTCTTTTTTCAGCTTCTTCAAGCATATAAAGATAATCTTCAAGCGCTTCTTTGCTATGCCAAGCCGTACCATAAATACGTTGCAACATTTCATTTTTTGAGTCGCCTCGCCAATAAGCTCCGGCTACTTTCATTAACTTAAAATGCTTAATATGACCAGTTGAAGGAGCATGAGGACCGCGACAAAGATCAACAAAATCTCCTTGATAATATAAAGATATTTGCTCTTGCGAAGGAATATCAGCAATTATTTGCGCTTTATATTTTTCGCCCATTTTATTAAAAAAATCGATAGCTTCATCACGCGCTAAAGTTTTGCGTATAAATGGATGATTATCTTTAGAGATTTGACGCATTCTATCTTCAATTTTAACCAAATCATCTGGGGTAAAAGGCTTATCTCTGGCAAAATCATAATAAAAACCATTCTCAATAGCTGGGCCAATAGTAACTTGTACTTCAGGATATAGCTGCTTCACTGCTTGCGCCATAATATGAGCTGCATCATGACGAATAATATCCAAGGCATCTTTAGTGGGTTTTGCAGTAATTATTTCAATTTTTGCATCATTATTAATTTCGCAAGTTAAATCATAGCATTTATCATCAATTTTGATTGCTAATGCTGATTTTGCCAAAGAAATAGCAATAGATTTCGCCACTTCAAGACCCGTTATACCTTTTGCAAATTCTTTGACCGAATTATCTGGAAATGTTAGATTAATCACTTTCTTTATTTATAAGTTAATAATACCAATTCTCATCTAAAAATAAACAATATGACAAAATATTTTTTGAGATAAAAATTATAAAAAATGCAAGTCCTATAGCTATAGTGCTTAAGGCTTTTTGCAATTTTTAGCCA
>JALQXY010000018.1 GCA_023262945.1 Rickettsiales bacterium
TGTAGGAATTAATTACTTTTGCTGTAATAGGATTTTCCGCTTTCCAAGTGCTAAAACCATATTTTGCCTCTTCTAGTATCTTTTCTATTTCTTGCCTTGCAATATCTTCTGTTGTTAATTCAACAACTTTATCTTTACCAAAAAACTCTAAGAAATCAGCAGGTGCAGGCACTCCATCAAATCCAAAAGTTTCATTAAATTTCTTTTTTGAATATTCGCAAACAAGTTTATTTGTGTTTTTAGTTATATCTTCATCAGTTAAATTAGCATTTTTTAACACTTGAAAAAGTAGCTTTAAATAAGCTAATTCATTTTCTTGGCTTTCAAACTTAATTGAGAATGCTGTTTTGATTAAGCTAAAATTAGCTTTAAAGTTTTCTTGAGTAATCATTTTTCTAAATCAATATTTTGTAGGTTAGTATAAGAAAGGTTGGATTTGTTATTTCTGGCTAGATAATTTTCTATGCTTGTAAACTTTTTTCTAAAGCTTCCAGCACTTAGGGTGGTTGGGAAATATTCCTTTCCATAATGATCTGCTATTGCTTGGATACATCTTTTAACATCATCAATAGCACTTGATCGCGGTTTTAGATCTTCGGTAATAAGCAATCTAATATCTTTATTCCAATTAGTTATCTTGATTGATCGGTTAAGTTTAGCTTCCAAAACAAATTTTAATCCTTCTGCTAATTCTTGATAGATATCCTGATTAACCGACTGGGTTTCTTTGGG
This sequence comes from Rickettsiales bacterium, assembly GCA_023262945.1. GTDB lineage: Bacteria > Pseudomonadota > Alphaproteobacteria > Rickettsiales > UBA1997 > UBA1997. Next base: position 733 of record JALQXY010000018.1, read on the forward strand.
TTTTCTTGGGTTCTTGTTGGGTTTCTGCTTTTCTTTTTTCCATCTTTGTTCAGCGGCTTCTTTTCTTTTTTTGGATCTTTCTTTAATGTCTCTTATGTCATCTAGCCAAGATTTATTTACAAGTAAATCTTCCTGCTCTTCAAAAAGGATTTCGATCATTTTATTTAATAAAGTTTTATCGCCAAAGAATTTGCACCTTTGACAAATATTATCTTTTTTAATCTCGCCAGCATATTTAAAATAAGCAGCTTTTAAAATAAAATAAATTCCAATCTCTTCAGATGTAAAGTCATCTTGTAAGTCTAGAATATCGTTTGATTTTTCTTGGAAGTAATAAATTTTATCTTTCATAATTTATATATTTAAAAGTTAATAATTAAACATATAAACTATAAACATATAAACATATAAACTATGTTTAGCATATGCAAAATTAATGCAAGTGCATTGCAAGTGCATTGCAAATGCATAAAAAGTATTGATTTTATTGATTGTAACTTTTGTCATAATGATTAGTATTACTTGTTAAAACTTGTTCCTTAATATCAGTAGTATAATATGAAAATTGCCTTTTGACTGCATCAATAATAATTTGAGGAGCTTTTACCTCATTTAATTGAGATAAAATCTTGGCAACATGTCTATTGTGAAGTTTATTGATTTGAATTTCCATATTTTTACTTACTTCCATTTTTTGCAAATTAGTTTGCTCTTTCATTTTGTTTTATATTTTTTAAATTACAAGTTCCTAATAATATTATTCAAGAAAATTGGCAGTTCTTCCCAAAGTTGATTTATGAGATGATATTGTTCATCACTAATCTTGCCATCTTGCCAATCCCACCCTAATATCTCTACGAAATCACGATTAATATAACTATTACCAAACGGTCTTTTGCCGTCTACTCCAATTGACACAATATCGCTATAAAAAATACCTTCAAACTCCATTCTTTTTAAGAGTTTTAAAAGCCAACTATCCCAAATTTCTTTAGAGATTTTAGATTTTGCAATTTGTTGAGCTTTGATTCTTCGTTCTTTTCGGATACGAGATACAATTTCTTCTCCGTTGCGGATTCTGTCATTTAACTCGAGTCTTTGGTTGTGTAACTCTTCCAGTAAGATTTCTTCTTTTGTCTTTTGCATATTTTATTTTTAATTGACTTTTTAAAAGGAAAAAGAATAATAAAAACAGGACTTAATTTGATTACCCGTTAAGTCCTATTTTCTAAGCGTAAATTCAGGTATAGCAATTTTTTTATTCTTAAAAATATAAGTCGGATTTTCTTTTAAAAAC
>JALQXY010000123.1 GCA_023262945.1 Rickettsiales bacterium
AAAAAACATATACAATCTAAACAATCTGACTTTATCTTTTTGGCTAAAAATTGCAAAAAGCCTTAAATCCTATAGGTATAGGACTTGCATTTTTTACAATTTTTATCTCAAAAAATATTTTGTCATATTGTTTATTTTTAGATGGGAATTGGTATTATAACCTTTATTACAAAAAAGTTCCTAAATATAAAATCACAAAACCAATCATGATAAATATGGCAAATTTGCTATATAAGATAAATTTCTTACTTGGCCTATATTCTTTAGGAAAATCAGACTTTGTGACTAGTTTTAAATTCAACCATGCTATTACTGGTGTCGTTAAAAAAGATATCATGGTAGCAATTAAAACTAACTGTTTCATATTTTCTACTAAAAAAACAATTGTAATTATTGTTAAAACAACACAGCCCGTTAAAACATTTAGATAAATTTTATCTTCGTTGCAATTTTTATTTTTTTTGACATAAAAAAGCAATTTTATCGTTTTTGCCAAAGATCTTGGATAGCCGTCAGTGCAAGTTAGAACCGTTGAAAACATAGCAATAAAAGCAGTAAAAGCAATAATATAAAATGACCATTCTCCGATGTTTTTGGTGTAAATTTCTAATAATTTAGCAATAAACTCTACACTTTTTACCGGCAATTCTTCGTTTGTATAAAAAAACATAATATACCCAAGAAGCAAAAATAATATTGCTAAAATTGCCGTTATTGCATAGCCAATATTAAAATCCGTAAGAGATTTGTTTAGGTTTATTTTTTCACGATTTTCATTATTTTTTTCAACAATCCAAATTGAGTTCCAAATCGAGCAATCCAAAGGACAAGGCATCCAGCCAATAAAGCCAAGTAAAAATATTAGATCCAAATCATTGATTAAAGAAAAGCTTTTTTTTGACGAATGCTGCAAAGAGTCTAAAGATTGAAATGATATAGCAAAACTAGCTAAAGAGCTGATCACTAAAAATAAAATAATATATTTTGCCCAACGATCTAGAAGATCATATTTGCCAAATGTTAATATTATATAGCAAAAAACTATTACAAAAATACTATAAATTTTTATTGAAAAATCTAATTTAAATATATTAGCAAAAATACCCGCCGCAACAACGGTTACTGCCGAAAGAAGTGTAAATAATGACAATAAAGTTGCTATTAAATATACATATAAATAGCGGGGATTTATGTCGTAATAGCCATGCAATATAGATTGCTTTTTCGCGGCGCTATATCTTGGAGCAATCTCGAAAAAAGGATACTTTAAAACATGTGCAAAAATTATAATTGCAATAAATAGCAAGCCATAATTTGCTCCCGCCTGAACTGACTGTACCAAATGAGATACGCCGATTGCCGTTGCCGCCAATAACACGCCTGGACCTAAATTATTAAAAATATCGCTTATTTTTTTAATCATATTGGAAATTTTTGTATAATTGCGAATACCTATTTAAAATCCCTCAATAGATAAGTTGACTTAGATCATTAAATCCTGGCATAGAATTTATAATAAAAAATTCTAGCGCACTTTTTGATGCGTAAATCCTTTTCATTATAGTCAGGTATACTATGAGATGATTGATATAAATTAATTTTCTATTGATGGATTTGGGTTTAAATTGAGCGGCCTCTTATAAAAAAACAACTAAAAAGTTAATACTAAAGATCCCATGGTTTTTCTTGATTCAAGATCTTCGTGAGCTTTTGCTATATCTTTAAAATCGTAAGTAGTTATTTTTGGCTTAACTACTCCTTTCTCAACTGCCGCAAAAACTTCACTTGCTGAAAGAGCTAATTCTATCCTTTCTGATTTATACATGGCCATAGATGGCCTAGTTATATAAAGGGAGCTAGAAAAATGACTGTTTAAGTCAATTTTGTCGGCTATTCCTGAAGATTCGCCATAACTAACGCAAATACCCATTGGCCATAAACAATTTAAAGATTTTTTTAAAGTATCCTTTCCAACGCCATCATAAACCAAGCCAACCCCACCATGATTTGTTATTTCAGCAATTTTTTCAACAAAATCATCTTTTTTATAATTTATCACATGATCGCATCCTAGATTTTTGGCAAAAATCATTTTATCTTCACTTCCTACGGTGCCAAATATTTCTAATCCTAAATATTTAGCCCATTGACATAAAATATGACCAACTCCACCAGCCACTGCATGTATTAATATTTTTTTAGCTCTTTTAGCAATATAAACACGATGCAATAAAGCATGAGACATTAGACCTTTATACAGAGTGCCAGCAATTTGTATATCGGTTAACTTATTTTGCGCACTTACTACATATCTTGCTGGTACAGCCCTTTTTTCACAATAAGACCCTATGCCAGCAGTAGCATAAGCCACTCTTTCACCAACAACAAAATCTTTAACTTTACTGCCAACAGCTTCAACATATCCACAGCCTTCCATTCCTAAAATTGAAGGAAAATTTGATATTTTATGTTGCCCTTTGCGAAAACATATATCAAAAAAATTAACCCCTATAGCTGTTTGTTTTATTAAAACTTCGTCTACTCTTATTTTTGGAACATCGACTTTAACAATCTTTAAATCGTTAGCTTTGCCATATTTATCTAAAGAAATTGCTTGCATTTCCATATTATAAAATATTTTAATTTAATAATATTTTCACGTTATTTATTAACCTTCGCATAAACTAGCTATTCTTTTAATAAAGAGATATTTCTTAACAAAAGAATTTAGAAAAACCACAATACTTATGCCACTTTGGCTTTGAAAAATTATTTTGCTAAGGAATATGTTAAAGTTAAAAGACAACTAATTTATGTACGGATTAATATACAAAAAATTCATCTATAAAACTTTTAAAAATTAATTTTTTAATTAATTTGGTGTTATTCATATCTAATAGCAAGATTCATCTTTTAATTATTATTAAAAAATTAATCAAAGTGTAATTTGGTATAAAACATATCAATAAATAAATGCAACATCAAAATCTTTTCGTATTTGATATCGAGACAATTCCCGATACTAAGGCAGCTAAAAATCTTTTTAATACACCTAAAGCTTCAGAACAAGATTTACGTCAAGCTTTAACAAAATATCATCTTGATATCACAGATCAAAAAAATTCATTTTTACGCCAGCCTTTTCATAAAATTGTTGCCATTGGATTTTTAGAGGCGGAGATAATTAGAGATTTTGATGGTAGTGAATTTTATAAAATAGTTGAAATAAGATGCGGTGGCAATATCGATACGCCAGAAAACGAGTTGGTTTTGGGATTTTTTAACCATTTAAAGAAAATAAAACCAAGATTTGTCAGTTTTAATGGTCGCAATTTTGATATGCCTGTATTAAAATATGCAGCCATGAAACACGAAGTAGAGGCTGGATGGTTTTATAAACTTGGTGATAAATGGAATAATTATAATCAACGCTATTCTTTAGATTGGCATTGCGATTTAGCCGAAGCTTTTAGTGACTTTGGATCTTCAGCTCGTGTCAAAATGAACGAATTATGCGCCGCTTTTGATTTACCTGGAAAAACTGGAGTTGATGGTTCGCAAGTTACAGAAATGTTTGACAACGGAAAACTTAAAGAAATTAGAGATTATTGCGAAAGCGATGTTATTAATACTTATTTACTATATTTAATCTATCAGCATCATACTGGGTCACTTTCAAAAACTTCTTTTGACAAATGCAAAAAAGAACTGCAAAACTTTCTTAAAAATAAAATAAAGGATAAGCCTCATTATATTGACTTTATAAAATAACAAAAATGTTTCAATTAATTGAGAAAATTTGCTATATATCAGATAATTTACTTACTAAATATATTTCTCATATATTTCTTTTTACTTTAAGATTATTAATAGCCTGCACATTTTGGGAACTTGGCTTAAATAAATTAAATGATATAAATTCAGCGATACTACTTTTTCAATATCAATACAGAATACCATTTGTAAGCCCAGTAATTATAGCTTATAGCGTTGCTTTTTTTGAAATTATTTGTTCGATATTTTTAATTTTTGGCGTTTTTACTAGACTGTCTACAATTCCTTTGATTGTAATTACTTTAATGACTCATTTTTTAGCTTTTGAAAATGATCTTCATTTTTATTGGCTAACATCTTTATTAACGATTTTTATTTTTGGCTCTGGAGCCATATGTTTAAATGACTTAATAAAAGTAATAGCTAAAACCTTTATAAATAAAAATTTAAACAGATTTTAATGTCTTATTTTTTCAAATTAATTAACCTACTTATTCTTTGTATTTTACCAAATATTGCTGTAGCTCAAGAAATACAAACAACTATATCAAATATAACCAATGCTCTTGATACAGTAATATTACCCATTACCTCTTTTTTAGCATTTTTATTCTTAGGATCATCTTATCAAATTTTTGGCCATGATCTTCAAATTACTATTTTTGGATTTCCTTTGATTGTAATGTGGTTAATTAGTGCCGGCATATTTTTTACTATAAAATTAAAATTTGTTAATATTCGCCTTTTTAAACATGGAATCGATGTAGTAAGAGGAAAATATAGCAACAATGATACATCTGGAAAAATTACATCAATGCAAGCTTTATTTACCGCTGTTTCAGCAACTGTTGGCTTGGGTAATATAGCTGGAGTAGCTATCGCAATTTCAATTGGCGGGCCAGGTGCGGTATTATGGATGATGATTGCTGCTTTTTTTGGAATGTCGACTAAATTTATCGAAGTAACTCTTGGTCAAAAATATCGTCGTATCAAAGATGGTCATCTTTTAGCTGGAGCATTTTATTATCTAGAAGATGGTCTTAAAGATCATAATAAGCCAAAATTAGGTAAAATATTAAGTAAAATTGCTGCAATTCTTTGCATTTGTGGTGCAATTGGAGCTGGAATAATTTTTCAATCAAATCAAAGTATTTCGATAATTAGCGACAACTTTAATTTAAATAGCGTATATCAATCTTTGCTTTCTCTTGTTTTAGCATTATTAATAGCCTTTATCTTGCTTGGCGGAATTGTAAGAGTAGCTCAAATTGCTGAAAAAATAGTACCTTTTATGGCTGTAACTTACATAATTATGTGCATTACTGTAATTATTTTTCATAATGAAAAAATATTAGATTCTATAAATCTTATATTTAGAGCCGCTTTTACTGAAAATGCTGCATATGGAGGAATTATTGGCGCTATAGTTCAAGGTTTTAAAAGAGCATCTTTTTCCAATGAAGCTGGCCTTGGTAGTGCGCCAATAGCTCATGCTGCTGCCAAAGTAGACCATCCAATACAAGAAGGCTCTGTTTCAATATTAGAACCATTCATTGATACTATCATAATCTGTTTCCTTACTGGAATTACTATTGTTATTAGCGGTTCTTATTTAAACCCAGATAATAATGGGGTATTAATTTCAAAGGCAGCTTTTACATCAGTAACTCCGTGGTTTTCTTATTTACTATCATTAGTTGTGTTTCTTTTTGCATTCTCTACCATGTTAACTTATAGCTATTATGGCAAACAAGCTTGGACTTACCTAACTAAAGGAAAATATTTAAAAATTTGCTATGCGTTATTTGCTTCTTTTGTATTCGTTGGCGGTATGTTAAAATTAGATACTGTAATAGATTTAGCTGATATATTATTTCTAACAATGTCTATCCCTAATATAATAGGACTTTATATAATGAGCGGAACCATTAAAAACGAGCTAGAAAATTACATAAAGAAAATAAAAAAATAAATTATTCTCCACGATATATTATAGAATTATTCTCCGTTTCTTCTAGTTTTACCTCAAAAAGACCGGGTAAATGAGGCTTTAACCATCTCCAAATAATTAAAGCCATATTTTCTGCTGTCGGCATCAATACCCCGTTTTTAAATTCATCTACATCTTCATTAAGATATTTATGATCCATTTTATTATAAACTTCCTCTCTAACAATTTTCTTTAACTCTTTAAAGTTCATTATCATGCCAGTTTCTTGATCTATATTAGACCTTACCGTAACAAATAAATTAAAATTATGCCCATGGCAACTTGTGCATTTATCATATATCTTTAAATTCTTTTCATGAGAAAATTTATTATTATATAAACGATGAGCAATAGATAAACTTTCTCTTCTTGTTATATAAGAAATATTGTTATTCATTGTTAATAAATTGTTAATAACTGCAAAAAACTGTTAAATAAAAAAAATTGTTAATTTTGTTAACAATTTTATTAACAGATAATAAAAGGTTAATAAAAAAAATAAGATAAATTAAAAAATGTAAATAATTCTATAAAATTTTATTTTTAGTGCTATATTTACTTTTTTTATGTTAAAAAAAATGTTAATAACATGTTAAAAAAACTTACAAAATAATTAACAACTTTATTAATATTATTATATTTTATTAAATGAATTATATATTAGAAACTCTTAATAAAAAAAATCAAATAACAAAAAAACCTCCTTTATGGATTATGCGACAAGCTGGTCGTTATTTGCCAGAATATCGTGAAATAAGAAGTAAAACAGGAAGTTTTTTAGATCTTTGTTACAACCCGAAGCTAGCCTGCGAAGTTACTTTGCAACCAATAAGAAGATTTGATTTTGATGCGGCAATAATATTTTCTGATATATTAGTTATTCCACACGCTTTAGGATGCGATTTAAAATTTATCACTGGTGATGGTCCAAAATTATCTAAAATATCATCTGATAGTGATCTAAACAGCCTTAAAATTGATAAAATAAATACCTTTTTAAAACCAGTATTTGAATCGGTAAATTTAACTAGATCCAAACTATCTAAAGATAAATCGTTAATTGGCTTTTCTGGATGCCCTTGGACTTTGGCTTGTTATATGATAGAAGGAGGTGGTTCAAAAAATTTTAATTTAGTTAGAGAAAAGTCTATTGCGGATGAGAGTTTTTTTTCGTCATTAATAAACATCTTAACTCAATCTATTATTGAATATTTGTCATTAAAAATAGAAGCTGGAGCTGACATAATTAAGTTGTTTGATTCTTGGGCAGGTTTATTACCTTTAGAGCAATTACAAAAGTGGGTATTTGAGCCAACTAATATAATTGTTAACGAGATCAAAAAAAGATATCCAAAAGTGCCTATTATTTGTTTTCCTAAGGGTATAGGATGTAATTATCTAGAGTTTGTTAATTATGTAAAATGCGACTGTGTAGCAATTGATCAAAATCTTAACCAAGACTGGGTAGTAAAAAACTTGCAAGATAAAATTTTAATACAAGGTAATTTGGATAATTTTTTATTAGCTTTTGGGACGGAGAAAAGAATAGAGGAAGAAGTAGAATTTATTTTACAAAAATTTGGCAGTAAGTCATTTATATTTAACCTTGGTCACGGTATATTACCACAAACTCCAATAAAAAATGTTGAGCTTTTAGTAAGATCAGTAAGAAGATAGAGATCTAATCTTCAATTTTTGGTACTATTTTTTTAATCTCTTCTTGTACTATTTTTTCAACAATATCGGGTAGATATGAATTTATCCATCTTTCAATTTTAGGCTCCATTATTTGTGCGGCAATTTTTAACATCTCTTCGCTTTGCGTAAAATTAGAAGCTTTTCCAATAATATTCTTTGCATTAGTTAGTTTTTCGAGCGCTTTTGAAGTTCTTGCCAAAGTAGATTCGTAAATCATTGATTTTTTTTCTTCATCTTGCACCTGTTCGACATATGTATTTTTCATATTATCAAGCTCTTCTAATTGATTGTCATTTTCGTCAATTTCATTATATTGCTCTTCATATTGATCTTCTATCGAATTTTCTATATCTTGATTTTGTTCTAGATTATCAAGATTTATTTCATTGTTAACATTATTATCTATTGGTAAATCTAGAGATTCTACATCATCTTCTTTTAGATCGATATCGCTATACTGATCTTCTTCTAATAAATCTTGATCTTCTTCTATTGAATTTTCTACATCTTGATCTTGTTCTAAATTATCAAAATCTATTTGATTATTAATTGATACATCTATAGATTCTATATCATCGTCTTGATTAAATATATCTATTTCTTCATCATTTGTAGTTTTATTATCTAAGTACTCATTATTTTGATCAGAAGAGACGGAAGTTCGTCTTTGAATAGGTTGATTATCTTTTTCCGATTCTATGTTATCTGTTTTAGAATAATTTGCGTATTCGATATTATTATTTTGATCTAAGTCATCATAACTATCATCTATCTCATTACTTAAAGATGAGTTATCTAAATCCAAATCATCACTTTCGATATCATTATTTGTTTTTTGTACTTTTTCTAGTTCATTTGACATTTCATCGGATAATATGTTATTATTATCATTTAATTGAAATAAATCATCATCTATTGTTGTTTCTTCGTTATCTATTTCTTCTTTTTTTATATTAAAATTGTTATCCGAGTCTGTTTTTTTTATATATTCTTCATTATTTTTTTCTTCTGATATTTTAGATGTATCACTTTTATCATCATTTTTAAAGTCTAAATTATCAAACTCTTCGTCGAAATCATCAAACTCCTCAAAATCATCATCTAATTTTGGTAAATTATTACTCTTATTATCTTCTTTTTTTGTGCTTTCTTTAAAATCTATTGAGTTATTATTTATCATATTATTTTCTTCTTCCAGATTATTTTCTGTATTTATATCTACAGATTTTTTTTTATCCTTACCAAGATCAAAATTATTAATCTTGTTTTTTATAGATTCTAAAATTGATAGAGTATTTTTTTGCGACATTTATTTTTAAGAAGATTTTAAATTAAAAACAAAAATATAAATTAACAACAAATCATATCTTAATTCAGTAAAACCAATGTAAATCAAGCAATTTTGAGGAATTTTTGAGGGAGATTTAATAAAAAATTGATTATTAATCATTTTTTTTTTTTTTTATTAAATCGGCAATTATTCTTTAAATTTTAACGTATCAAGATATACGAGAATTTAAAAAATAAAAATAACAACAAAAATACTAAAATTCTTTGATTTGTAGAGTTCTTTTAGTTTATAGCAAAATATTTTGTTAAAAATACTAATTAAAGATAAGATTTGGCATTATATATAAATACAATCTTTAAAAAGAAAAATACCTTTTTAATTAGATTTGCTAAATTAATTTATATTTAAAAAAGATAAATTTTAATAAATTAAAAGATAGTTTTTGATATTTTAACCTATAATAATCAATCAAATTTTATATTTTTATTGGTCAATTTTTTTTTATGATAAATTTAAAAAATAAAATAACGATAAGATTACTAAAATTGATAATAAACTGAGATTAAAAAATAATATTTTTATAAATATATTCTCTTATTTTTTTTATATTGCTCAAATGTGGTGCATGTCCTGTTTTTGATAATATTACTTCCTTAAAATCATATATACGATCTTTAAAATAATCTTTTTGCGATATATAAACAATAGCATCGCTATCACCATGAAAATATAATGTTTTAGGAAAGTTATTAAAATCAATATCAAAGCAAGAAAACTGACCTAATTCTTCTAACCAATAAATTAGAGATTCTTTTTTAGCATCTTCTAAAACAAGATTATCTATAATATTTTTGCCATTAATATCATTTAATATTGTTAAAATAGCAAATTTTCTAAGAGTTTGATTCGGAGAATTTTTAAAATTATCTAAAAAGTCTTGATAGCTTTTAACTGGCATTGCCGCCCTGATTCGACGATCTTTAACAAATTGAAAAGGGGGAGATATTAATATTAACAGCTTTGGCTTTATAATTTTATTTGCAATAAGCCTAATAGCTAACTGACCACCAAGACTCCAGCCAATTATAACATCAAGATCTTGGTGATTTCTAGAAAAGTCGGCAAAGAAGTCATCAATGGATTTATGTTTTAAATAGTCGTAACTATCTATTTTAACATTATCAATATAATGATCATTAAAAATTTTTTCTAAAGAGTTAAATTTTTGACCCCAACCAGAAAGACAAACTATTTTTTTCAACTTAAGATAGCAATATATCGAATAAATTTAGAATTATACCAATTCTCATCTAAAAATGAACAATATGACAAAATATTTTTGAGATAAAAATTGTAAAAAATGCAAGTCCTATACCTGTAGAACTTAAGGCTTTTTGCAATCTTTAACCAAAAAGATAAAGTCAGATTGTTTAGTCTTTATATGTTTTTTAGGTGGGAATTGGTATTATTCGTTCATAAAATCAAGATTGCCAAATTTTTTCTTAAATTCCATAACTCTTTTATCGCTAGAATTAACAAATCCTTGATTGTCTTTTTGCCAAGCTGGATGATTTTTAGGATCAATATCTAACTTTAAAACATCCCCTTCTTTACCCCAGCTAGTCATAATTTGAAATTTATAACCGTCAGTCATTTCAACATTAACCAAATGTTGTTTTGGATGGGTTAATTCTGTATTCTTAGATTTTGTTTGATTAGTAGACATTTTTGAAAATATATATTTAGAAAATTAAATAATTATCGATTAAATCGCCAAAATCAGCCAATTTATGAAAAATGTATAAGATACATATAGCATATTAATGTTAAAGTCAAGTTTTTCAATTAAAAGACCCTTTTATACTAAATCCAATCTTTAAAAGTTTTGAAAAAATTAAAATTCTAGCCACATGTTTTTAGCTAAAAATCTCTAAAAAGACTCAGCTATACCAATTCCCATCTAAAAATGAACAATATGACAAAATATTTTTGAGATAAAATTTTAATTATTTTCAGCGCTACATTTATTAAGTATGCGTGAAGCGCGAGTAATCGGATTTGTAAGATAAAAATCATAATCTTGAGCCGATATATCGCCGCTAACATTTAAAGAGTTTTGTTTATCTTTTAGCCATTTGCGATCTAATTCATTGATTGAGCTTTCTTTAAGATTCAGTTCTTTGATTAATTTTTTTATTAATTCTTGGCTATCGTTAAATCCTAAATCAATATCTAAATATTTTGCTAAATTTAATATTATTTCAACATCGTTCATTAGGTTAGCTATACCTAAAATTGATTTTTGGGTTTTTTGTATTTTTCCTTCAATATTAATATAAGAAGATTCTTTTTCGGCAAAAGTCAATCCTGGCAATATAACATCAGCAATATGAGCGCCTTTATCTCCATGAGACCCTATATATACTACAAAGCAGTTCTTGAGACTTTCAAAGTCAATGTCATCGTCAACGGAATGTAATATTATCATCTTAACATCTCCGGCTTGACATTGCTCAATTATGCTTTTTACAGAATGAGATCCTGTAAATTCTAAGGCAAGACCATTAATTAAACCAGACTCTTTGGCTAAAAAGTTAAAACCATTCCAATTATCTTGAATAAAGTTAAATTTATCAGCAATAGCTTTAATAACTTTTATAATATCAAGGCTATTATATTTATTTACAGCATCGCTACCAACAATTAGCATTGGTTTTTTAGCTTTTTTAAGGTCTTGATTAATTTGAGATTTTTGTTGTAAAATATCAATAAGAGCCGACGAATCATTGCCAAGATTTTGATATTTATAGCCCAAATCTTTTTCGCAGCCAATTGCTGCTATTTTTAACTCGCCACTTAAATATCTTTTACGAATTCTGGCATTAACAATAGGCGCATCTTTTTTTGGATTTACTCCAATTAACAAACAAAAGTCGGCCTCTTCAATTCCAGAGATTCTGGTATTAAATAGATATGATTCTCTGTCGCTTGCTGTTAATTTTTCGTTTCTTAAGCGACAGTCAAAGCGACTAATGTTGGCATTTTGACATATTTTTTTAAAAGCAAAAATTTCTTCCAAAGAGGAAAGATGTCCAGTTAATAGGGCTATTTGATCTGAATTTAGTAAGTTAAATTGTTTGCTAATACATGAATAAGCCTCTTCAAAAGAAGAAGATTGCAATTTGCCATCAATTTTGATATAAGGCTTGTCGAGTCTTTGATATTTAAGGCCATCATAACAAAATCGAGCTTTATCTGAAATCCATTCTTCGTTAATATCTTCATTGGCGTTTGGCAAGATTCTCATAACTTCTAGGCCTCGTGAATCAATGCGTATATTACTACCAACTCCGTCCATAATATCTATAGAGTTAGTTTTTTTTAATTCCCAACTACGAGCTTTAAAAGAATAAGGTTTTGAAGTCAAGGCTCCAACTGGACATAGATCTATAACATTTCCAGATAGTTCAGAGGAGACGGATTTTTCAAGATAGGTGGTTATTTCCATGTTTTCACCTCGACTTACGGCTCCTAATTCGCAAGTGCCAGCTACATCTTCGATAAATCTAACGCATCTAGTACAATGAATGCAGCGCGTCATGTGGGTTTTTATTAGTGGCCCCATATATTTATCTTTGACAGCTCTTTTATGCTCATTATAGCAACCCTCGCCTTTACCATATTGATAAGCTTGATCTTGTAAATCGCACTCTCCACCTTGATCACAAATCGGGCAGTCAAGTGGATGGTTGGCCAATAAAAACTCCATCACGCCTTGACGCGCCTTAATTACCATATCTGAATCGGTTTTTATTTCCATGCCATCATTTATGGGCATAGCGCATGAAGCAATTGGCTTTGGAGGTCCGCCAACAACTTCAACTAGGCACATGCGACAGTTGCCCGCAATTGCTAATTTTTCATGATAACAAAAGCGAGGTATCTCGATATTCAGCTGTTCGCAAGCTTGTATTATGGTTAAACCTGGCTCAACTTGGTATTTTTTTTTGTTAATAGTTATTTCTGGCATTTATGCTTTAAAAAATCACAGAATTTATTTAAAATGGAATTTCGTCATCTACTTCTTCAACGGATATGTTGTCGTTATTTAGCTGAGAAGGAGAGTTACTTTGATTTGATGAATATGGATCGGATGCAGAACCGTCTCTTCTGGAGTCAAGTAATTGAAGCGAAGAGTTATAATTTTGCAAAACAACTTCAGTGGTATATTTTTCGATGCCTTGATTATCGGTCCATTTTCTGGTTTGCAATTGACCTTCTATGTAAATTTTGCTACCCTTTTTAACATAATTTTTAACTATGCCTACCAAGCCTTGAGAAAAAATAACAACGCGGTGCCATTCAGTTTTATCTTTACGCTCACCAGTTGTTTTATCTTTCCAATTTTCAGAAGTTGCTAGAGAAAAATTGGCAATCTCGCGACCATCTTGAGTTGATCTTATTTCTGGATCTTGGCCAACATTGCCAACCAATATAACTTTATTTATAGACATTGGATAAAAAATTAAATATTTAATAGTTCAGATAAACTAAAAACCTTTGGGCTTTAGGATTGGAAGTCGGCATGATTTAATCAAAACCAATATAATGATTTTTAAGCAAGCCTTTGTAAATGTTAAAATAGCTGCATAAATAAACAAGAATTAAATCAACTTATCTTTTTGGACTTTTGTCATAGCGAGTTTAATCTTTAAATTGCAAATCAAAATAACAAAATTAACAAAGTTAACTTGATTTATAAGGTGTTTCTTAGGGTTAGTGAGCTCCAAAACTTTGTATAACATCTTCAAACTCCTTGCTAGATTCAAATTCTTTAATAATTGGATTGCCAATTGATTTTAAAAGAATGAATCGCGATTTGCCGTTATTGGATTTTTTATCATTTTTCAAGAATTTAACCATTTTAGCCTTTTTCCAGCCACTTTTTATTTCCTTTAAATCAATATTAAAGCCGCAGTCACTAAGATGGTCTTTTATTTCTTTATAAGCTTCGCTTTTTAATAGGCCTTGATCGCATGACATTTTTGCTGCCATTAGCATTCCTATAGCAACAGCTTCGCCATGATTTAATAGGTTGCTATAAGCCGTTTCGGCCTCTAAGACATGAGCAAATGTGTGGCCAAAATTTAGCAACGCTCTGTCGCCTGCCTCCCTTTCATCTTTGCTGACAATTTCTGCCTTAATTTCGCATGAGCGTTTTATTGCAATTTTTAAATTTTCATTATCGAGCAGTAATATTTTTGAGAAATTCTTGATTAAAAAATTGTAAAATCTTTTATCGGAAATAAGGGCATATTTAAAAATTTCAGCATATCCTGATCTTAATTGGCGCAAAGGTAACGTTGACAAGAAGTCAAGATCGCATATTACTAATTTAGGTTGGTAAAAACTGCCAATTAAGTTTTTACCATTGCCGCAATTTATGCCAGTTTTTCCGCCAACTGAGCTGTCAACCATAGATAGCAAAGTGGTAGGAATTTGTATAAAATCAACTCCTCGCAATAAAATTGCTGCAGCAAATCCAGCTAAATCTCCGATTACGCCTCCGCCTACGGCAACAATTAAAGAAGATCGGTCAAGGTTCTGATTTAGCATTCTTTCGCATAAATCTTCAAGGCCAGCAAATGATTTTGTTTGCTCTCCAGCATTAGCGATTAAGGTTTCTGCTTGAGGTAGTATACTCTCGATATATTTTAAATGCTGATTAGCGACATTATAATCTGTGATAATAAATACTTTGCTATAATTGTTTTTTTTTACAAAATCTTGCAGTTTGTTTATAGCTTTATTTCCTATAAAGATTTCGTAACTTCTATCGCCAAGATCAAGTTTAATATTTTCTAGATTATTGTTGTCGTTGCTCATTTTTTTTGTAAAAAATTATTAATAAATCCCATGAATAATCAATCAGCGCAAATTCTCAATTTAAAATTTTCAATTTATTTTAGAAGGCATTTGGATGCTTTGATATTAATCTAATTATTTCTTCAACAATTACTTCAGTATCTTTTTTTCCAATGTCAATTTTAATATCAGATTTTTGATAGATTGCTGTTCTTTTGTTCATTAAATTAGCCAAAACCTTTCTTTTATCTACCCCGTTTAGCAATGGGCGATTATTTTTGTTTTTTAGTCGATGGATTATGGTTTCTAGATCAGCGTTTAACCAAACTGTTAAAGCTTTTTTTTGTAGAATCGATCTTGTGTCTTGATCCATATAGGAACCACCCCCAAGAGCAATAATAAATTTTTCATCTCGTGACATTATGTCAAGAATAAGATTTTTTTCTATTTGGCGAAAATAATTCTCGCCGTGATCTGCGAAAACTTGATTAATTGTTTTGCCTAAAAGATCTTCTATTTCTTGATCGGAGTCTATAAAATAGTAATTTAGCTTGTCAGCCAGTTTTTTTCCGATAGTAGATTTGCCAACTCCCGTGATACCATTAATAGCAATAACTTTTTTCATAACCAAAAACCCTTGACTA
This sequence comes from Rickettsiales bacterium, assembly GCA_023262945.1. Classification (GTDB taxonomy): domain Bacteria; phylum Pseudomonadota; class Alphaproteobacteria; order Rickettsiales; family UBA1997; genus UBA1997. The sequence goes on from JALQXY010000123.1 coordinate 15,263, forward strand.
AGAATTAGATTTATATTAAATTTGTTAATTGATATTTTATATATCAAACAAAATTAATTTTTAAAAAAATAAACAGAATTAACACAATAAATTAATTCGTTAATAATTTTGACAATATTAATCAATTTTAAATATAAGCAATGTCTAATTTTAACAATAAATCTTTTTCGTACGCGTCAGTTGCTAGTAAAGGCGTATCTTACGATTCTTCTTTAAGAGAATATATGCTTAAAGTTTACAATCACATGGCTATAGCTCTTGGAATTTCAGGCCTGATTGCCCTTTTTGTAGCCAGCTCTTCTCAGCTTATGCAGGCAATTTTTACAACCCCTTTGTTTTGGTTGGTTGCTTTAGCGCCGCTTGGCTTTGTGATGTTTTTTAGTTATAAATTAAATTCAATTTCAGCAGCGCAAGCTAAAAAATATTTATATATTTATTCAGCGCTAATGGGGCTTTCTTTGTCCAGTATTTTTATAGCCTATACCGCTGCAAGTATAACTCGCGTCTTTTTTGTAACCGCTTCGGTTTTTGGAGCTATGAGCATTTATGGCTATACAACTAAAAAAGACCTAACTTCATTCGGCTCCTTTCTAATCATGGGCTTGTTTGCTGTTCTTATATCTATGGTAGTAAATATATTCTTAAAAAGCCCTGCTCTTTACTTCGCAATATCAATAATAGGATCTTTGATATTTATTGGCTTGACTGCTTATGATACTCAAAAAATAAAGCAGTCATATTATCAATTCGCTGGCAATGGTGAGGCTACAAGCAAAATGGCGGTGGTTGGGGCATTAAGTCTTTATATGGATTTCATTAACTTATTTATCATGATGCTTCGTCTTTTTGGCGAAAGAAGGTAATTTTGACAAGGTAAATGAAATTAATAATATACCAAAACTCAAAATCCGCCACTCAATCGGGCAAGTCTAATGCTGGAAAGTGGATGGCTAAAGTTTTTGATAGTGACGATGCTAGATTTAAAGAGCCTTTAATGGGATGGATATCTGCTAACGATACTAGCTCGCAATTAAAGTATAGATTTGCGAGCAAAGATCTAGCTGTGAAATTTGCAAAAAAGCATAATTTTGATTATGTTGTGCATGAATTAAATAGTTCGCATATAAAAGCCAAGTCGTATTCGGCAAATTTTACACGACCAATTCTTTAAAAATTATCAATCAATGACTCAAATTACAGATTTGCTGGCAAATCAAATTAACAATAAACAAGGGTCATTGATTGCTTTTTTTGAGCAAGAGTTCAATAAAACTCCGGCCCCATTATACAACTCAGTTGATATTAGAAATAGTGGTTTTAAAATTTCTGCAGTCGACACTAACTGCTTTCCTGCCGGATTTAATAATTTATCATCATCTTCAATTAAAAAAGCGCAGAAGCAAGTTGCTATTTTTTTTGCAAAAAATTTTCCCGAAGCTAAAAATATTCTTATAATTCCCGAAAGTCATAGTCGCAATCTTAATTATCTACAAAATGTTTACAATTTGCAGATAATTTTGTCAAAAGTGGCCACGGTAAAAATTGGCACTTTGATTGAAGAAGTAAAGCAGCCTACTAGGTTAAAAACTTTCAAAAATGACGAAATAGAAATTCACCCAATAATCAATGAAGATGGTCGAGTATTTATTCATAACTTTGTCCCCGATGTTTTAATATTGAATAATGACTTGTCGGAAGGCTTGCCAAATGTTTTAAAAAAATGCAAAACCCCAATAATTCCAAATCCAAATATTGGTTGGTATAATCGAAGCAAATTTAATCATTTTAAAGAATATAATAAAATTGCCAATCAAGTAGCTGAAATATTGGAGATAGACCCATGGCTTATTTCAACTATTTTTGATGTTTGCGGTAATATAAATTTTAAAGAATCTATAGGCATTGATAACTTGGCGCAAAAAGTTGATGAATTGCTGCTAAATGTACAACAAAAATATCAACAACTAAATATAGACAAAGACCCTTATTGCTTTGTTAAGGCCGATAGTGGAACTTACGGCATGGCGGTTTGGCAAGTTAGATCCGCAGCTGATATTTTGGCTATTAACAAAAAAGATCGAAACAAGATGAATGTTACAAAGGGTTCCGTTATTAACACGAAAGTGATGATCCAAGAAGGCATACCTACGTTGCATAAAATTGATAAAATGGCTGCCGAATCTCTTATTTATATGATAAGTGGCGAGGTAGTTGGAAATTTATATCGAGTTAATAGTAATCGTGACGAGATTAGTAGCTTAAATTCTGCAGGAGCTATTTTTTATGACGGTTTAGATGTTGATTCTTCAAGAATAACTCCTAAACAAGAAAAAGATAACTTGTTAATTGCCAATAATCTTGTTTCTAAAATCGCATCCTTGGCAAGTGCTAGAGAAATTAAATTAACTTAAAAATGAAATCCAATAGGCCGGTTATAGGTATTGTTCCAGATTATAAAGAAGGCTCCAAAGATTCTTATTCGGTAAGAGATTTTTATGCACTAAGGATTAACTATGTTGAAGCGATTAATCACAATGGAGGTGCGGCAATTATTTTACCTTATGATTATGGCTTAATTGACGATTATCTTAATTCTATTGACGGGATATTGATTGTTGGCGGCTTTTTTGATATTAATCCCAGAAGATATGGCGAAGAAACTCATCCCAAGACCAATCTCAACGAAGTGCGTGAAAATTTTGAATACAATATTGGGCAAAAGGCTTTAAAAAAGAATTTACCGTTTTTTGGTATATGCAATGGTATGCATTTGATAAATATACTACGCAATGGTAGCTCTATTCAGCATATACCAGATCATAAGCAATATATAGATCATGAGCAAAAAAATATTCCAGGTTATGACGATTATTCCAAGCCATATCATGAGGTGCTTATAGAAAATGACTCGCAATTATCAAAAATAATAAAAGAAAGCAAGATTAAAACCAACTCTTCTCATCATCAAGCCGCTAAAAAAATAGGAAATAACTTGCAAATCGCTGCTAAAGCTTTTGATGGAATAATTGAGGCTATAGAAGATCCCAATCATCCTTTTTTACTTGGTATTCAATGGCATCCCGAATTTGACTCAGCACCAGCTGACAGTAGAATATTTCAATCTTTTATTGCGGCCGCTAAAATTTATAAACAAAATAATCGTTAACTTTTGACAATGTCTCAAATAAAATCTACAAGAGTAGCTAAGGTTATTGCTGACGCAGGATATTGTTCAAGAAGGCAGGCAGAATTGCTAATTGCCGAGGGTCGCGTGCAGGTTAATGGCAAAATAATAAATACTCCAGCAACCTTGATTAGCGACCAATCAATCAAAATTGACAATAAGCTAATCAACCCCAAACAAGAGGTGGCTATGTGGATTTTTAACAAGCCCGCTGGCTATCTAACAACTAATAGCGATCCTAAAAATCGTAAAACCATCTTTGATATATTGCCTTTAGACTTGCCAAGGGTTATAAGTGTTGGCCGTCTTGATTATAATAGCGAAGGATTATTATTGCTTACTACTAGCGGAGATTTGGCGCGTCATATTGAGTTGCCAAAAACTGGCTGGATAAGAAAATATCGCGTACGCGTTCACGGAAAAATAAATCAAGCAAGGTTACAGAATTTAGTCAATGGTATCACTGTTGATGGAGTTAGGTATAAATTTAGCGAGGTTTTTATAGAGCCAAATTCTGGCGCTAATACGTGGCTTAGAATTTCTTTGAAAGAAGGTAAAAATCGTGAAATAAGAAAAGTTATGGAAAGTTTAGGATTGCAAGTGAATAGATTGATAAGAGTTTCGTACGGATCTTTTAATTTAGGAAATTTAAAGCGTGGACAAATATTGCCAATTTCTAAAAAACAGTTGAAAAATTTTATACCAAAAGATTTGCTATAAATATATGATTTTTAGATCAGTTTTTAGGTGAAATTAATTATTAAAATAAATCTCGTGACTGTAAAAAAGAATACTACAAATTATAATCATAAATTATCAGAGATCAAGTGGCAGAAAGCTTGGATAGAAAAAGATGTATTTAAATTCAACAAAATATCAAATAAGGAAAAATATTATGTTCTTGAAATGTTTCCTTATCCTTCGGGAAGGATACATGTAGGGCATTTGCGTAATTATGCAATTGGCGATGCTATTGCCCGCTTCAAAAGAATGCAAGGTTATAATGTGTTACATCCTATGGGGTTTGATTCTTTTGGCTTGCCTGCTGAAAATGCTGCTCTTGAGCACAAAATTCACCCTAAAGATTGGACTTTAAAAAATATTGAAATCATGCGAGGCAGTCTAAAATCAATGGGGTTGTCAATTGATTGGTCTCGTGAAATTGCAACATGCTTGCCAAGTTATTTTAAGCATGAGCAAAAAATGTTTATTGATTTTGTCAAAAATAACTTGGCTTATCAAAAAGAGTCAGAAGTTAACTGGGATCCAGTTGATAAAACTGTTTTAGCCAATGAGCAAGTGATAGATGGTAAAGGATGGAGAAGCGGCGCCTTGGTAGAAAAAAAGAAGCTTAAGCAGTGGTTTTTACGCGTTTCACAATTTAGTGACGAATTATTGTCTGAATTAAAGAATCTTAAAGGATGGGATAGCCGTATCTTATCGATGCAAGAAAAATGGATTGGTAAAAGTGAAGGGTTAGAGATTGAGTTTGATATTGTTGATAAATCAGAAAAGATAAAAATATACACCACTAGAGCCGATACAATTTTTGGCGCCTCTTTTTTGGCGATCGCTCCAGATCATCCTATGTCCATAGAAATTGCCAAAAATAATAAAGACGCTCAAAAATTCATTGATCAATGCAAAAAATCATCTGTTGACACTCAGACAATGGAGACACAAGAAAAAAAAGGATTCAAAACTAATCTTAAAGCTAAAAATCCTTTAAGCGGCGATTATATAGATATTTATATAGCTAATTTTGTCTTAATGGATTATGGTTGCGGAGCTATTTTTGGCTGCCCTGCTCACGATGAAAGGGATTTTGATTTTGCTAAAAAATATAATTTGCCAATAACTCAGGTCGTTGAAACCAAAGAAAAAGCTCCCTTACCTTTTAACCAAGATGGAAGATTAATAAATTCTCAAATGTTAGACGGGTTAACATCTTTTGAAGCCAAAGAAAAGGTTTTTGATATTTTGTCAAAAGAAAATAGGGCAACAAAGAAAACAAATTATAAATTGCGTGACTGGGGAATTTCTAGGCAAAGATATTGGGGTGCGCCAATTCCTATACTTTACTTGGAAGATGGTCGTGTTGTAACGGTTCCAGACGAGCAACTGCCCGTTGAATTGCCGGAAGATCCAATATTTGATGGCAATGGCAATCCTTTAGCCAATCACAAAACATGGAAATATACAAATTATATTGATAAAGATGGTAAGGAGTTAAGAGCGATACGCGAAACTGATAGTTTTGATACTTTTTTTGAAAGCTCTTGGTACTTCTTGCGATTCATTAATCCTGCAAATGACGATATTGCTTTTGATAAGAAATTGGTCAATGAATTAATGCCGGTTGATCAATATATTGGAGGTATTGAGCATGCTGTTTTGCACTTACTTTATGCTAGATTCTTTACTAAGGCTCTAAAAAAATGTGGATATTTAGATTTTGACGAGCCTTTTAAAAATGTTTTAACTCAAGGCATGGTTTGCCATCAAACTTTTAAGGACAAAAATGGCAAATGGCTTTATCCAGGTGATATTGATAAAAAGGATGGTAAATTCTATAACATCAACAGTCAAGAAGAGGTCATTGCTGGGCGCAGCGAAAAAATGAGCAAATCAAAGAAAAATATCATCGAACCATCTCATATAATAGATGCTTATGGCGCGGACACGGCGCGATTATTTGTGCTTTCTGACTCTCCGCCAGAAAGAGATATAGAATGGCTTGATAGTGGCGTTAATGGTTGTTGGGTTTATATAAATCGGCTTTGGAGATTATTTTCCAATTTCTTGCTTGATTTGGATGTTAAAAATTTATCTTCTGATATAGAATTTAATAATATTAAAGATTCTAAGGCTCAGGAAATTATTAAGTTAACTCATAAAACAATAGCAAAAACTCAAGAAGATTACAATAATAAGTTGTTTAATGTTGTAATTGCTAAAATTCGAGAATTTTCTAACGCTCTGGAAAAGATTTCTGTGCAAAATAATGAGCAGTCACAAGCAATGTTTTTTGCTTTGAAGTCTTTATCTATAATAATTGCCCCAATAATGCCTCATTTGGCTGAAGAGTTATGGCAAAAATTAGGATTTAAAGATTTGGTTGTTAATCAATTATATCCAAAATATGACTCTAATCTTATTATTGACGATGAAATTGGTATAGCTTTACAAGTTTGTGGCAAATTGCGTGCTGTAATTAAAGCTAAAAAAGATACGCCAAAATCTGATATAGAGAAAATGGCTCTTGCCAATGAAAATGTTCAAAAATTTATCAATGACAAAGAAATTAAAAAGATAATAATTGTGCCTAATAAATTGGTGAATATTGTTGCAATTTAACTAAATTTCTTCAATTGGAAAAAGATAATGATATTAGATAATGTAAATTTTCCTAGCGACTTAAAGGGTCTCAATATGTCTCAATTGAAGCAATTGGCTGATGAATTGCGTTTAAAAACTGTAAATTCCGTAGCGCAAACAGGCGGTCATTTGGGTGCTGGATTGGGCGTTGTTGAATTAAGCTGCGCTTTGCATTATGTTTTTAACGCGCCTTACGATAGATTAATCTGGGATGTTGGTCATCAAGCTTATCCGCATAAAATTCTTACTGGGCGCAAAAATCAAATAACTACAATTCGACAAGCTAATGGCCTATCTGGCTTTACCAAAAGATCAGAAAGCGAATATGATCCATTTGGTGCCGGACATAGTTCAACATCTATCTCTGCCGCACTGGGAATGGCGGTGGCAAAAAAAGGCAAAAAAGGTAGATATAACAATATTGCGGTAATAGGCGATGGTGCTATGTCGGCAGGTATGGCCTTTGAAGCTTTAAATAATGCTGGAGCCTTAGACGATAAATTTTATAAAAATAATCGACTAATTGTTATTTTAAATGACAATGATATGTCTATAGCTCCTCCAACGGGGGCCTTTTCTAATTATTTATCTCGCTTAGCTTCTTCTAAATCTTATCTTAAGATTCGTGATTTTTCTAAAAAATTAATTCACAAATTGCCAAATGCAATTGGCAAATACCCGCGTAAATTTGAAAAAGCGGCCAAGGACTGGTGGATGGGAGGCAATATTTTTGAAGAGCTTGGATTTTATTATATCGGAGTGGTTGATGGTCATAATTTAGATGTCTTAGTGCCAATTTTACAAAATATTCGAGATAATAAATCTCCAGATCCAATTTTAATCCATATAGCTACAGAGAAAGGTCGTGGCTATAATGATATAATTAAAAGTTCAGATAAATTGCACGCCGTTGCTAAATTTGATCCCAAAACTGGAGAGCAATTTAAATCTAAATCAACGCGCCCTAGCTATTCTGAGGTTTTTGGTCGTAAATTAAGCATATTGGCTAAAAATGATAAGAAAATCCACGCCATTACAGCTGCAATGCCAAGTGGTACGGGTTTGGATATTTTTGCCAAAGAGTATCCTGATAGAATTTTTGATGTTGGTATAGCTGAGCAGCATGCTGTAACATTTGCCGCTGGAATGTCGTGCGAAAATATAAAGCCTTATGTAGCGATCTATTCAACATTTCTGCAAAGAGCTTATGATCAAATTGTTCATGATGTTGCTATACAAAAGCTACCGGTAAGATTTTGCATTGATCGCGCTGGTTTTGTTGGCGCTGATGGAGCAACGCATGCTGGGTCTTTTGATATCGCTTATCTTATAAATTTGCCAAATTTTATATTGATGGCGCCAAGCAATGGACAAGAATTGGTTAAAATGCTTAATACTAGCAATCAAATTGACCAAAATCCTTGCGCCATAAGATATCCGCGTGGCGAATGCGAAAATAATATTAATTATGATGACGAAGAAATATTAGAAATCGGCAAAGCTAAAATTATAAAAAAAGGATCCGAGGTAGCAATATTATCATATGGAGCTATTCTATCCAATGTTATTGCAGCCGTTGAGCAATTAAAGCAGAAAAATATTGCACCCACCGTTGTTGATATGAGATTCGCTAAGCCGTTTGATAAAAAGTTGGTAAATAACCTAGTCAAAGATCATAAAGTTATGATAACAATAGAAGAAGGCGCTATCGGAGGCTTTGGTAGCATTCTTGTTAATTATCTTCATGATGAGGGATTGGTTGAAAAATACAATCTTAGATTGCGTTCTTTATTTATGACTGATAAATTTATCGATCATGATTCGCAGCAAAATATGCAAAAAAAATCTAATCTTGATGCAGATTCAATTGTTAATATTATTGAAAAATTAACTAAATGATTTGCAGGAGTCTTTTAAAGTTAAAAATCCAATTAAAGATTAGATTTGGTATTATTAATAATTATTTTTTCATAAAATGAGTAGAAAAATAGCGGTGGTTGGTGCCACTGGAAATGTTGGTCGTGAAATATTAAATATTTTAGCAGAAAGAAAATTCCCAGCTTCAGAGGTTGTTGCTTTGGCATCGCAAAGCTCTGCGGGTAAAAAAGTTTCTTATGGCGACAATGAGCTAACGGTGCAAGTTTTAGATCATTACGATTTTAATGGTACCAAGATAGCTTTATTTTCTCCTGGTGGCAAGGTTTCAGCTCAGCATGCGCCTAGAGCTGCCAAAGCTGGTTGTGTTGTTATCGATAATACTTCACATTTTCGCATGCATGATAATGTTCCTTTGATAGTTCCAGAGGTCAATCCGAAGGCTTTAAAAGATTATAATAAGTCAAATATAATTGCTAATCCTAATTGCTCAACAATTCAAATGGTTGTAGCATTGAAGCCGTTGCACGATATTGCTAAAATTAAGAGAGTAGTTGTTTCTACTTATCAAGCAGTTTCTGGTGGAGGAAAAGAAGCAATGGATGAGCTTTACAATTCGACCAAAAAAATCTATCATAATGAAATTGTGGAGCCAAAAAAATTTAGCAAACGCATAGCGTTTAATGTTATTCCGCAGATAGATGTTTTTATGGATGATGGATACACCAAAGAAGAATGGAAAATGAAAGTGGAGACAAAAAAAATACTTGATCCAGATATAGCTATTGAAGTTACTTGCGTTAGAGTGCCGGTTTTTAATTGTCATAGCGAGGCCGTTAATATAGAATTTGAAAATGAAATTTCAGTAGAAGAGGCGCGAGAAGCTCTGGAAGAGTCTGATGGAGTTTTAGTAATTGATCGTCCCGAGGAGATGAAATTTGCTACTCCAGTCGAATGTTCGACTCAAGATCCAACTTTTGTATCAAGAATTCGCAAAGATAATTCTATAAAAAACGGCCTTTCTATGTGGATAGTGGCTGATAATTTAAGAAAAGGTGCGGCATTAAATGCGGTACAAATCGCCGAATTATTGGTAAAAGATTACGGTTTGTAATCTTATAATCTTATAAAATTCTGCAATTCGGATATAACCATTTCATTTTCTTGATTATTGCCAATGGTAATACGAAGAGCGCTAATTAAGTCGTAAGATGACATTTCACGAACCATGATATTTTTGTTTTGTAGCTCTATATTTGCCTTATCACAATTGTTTTTATCAAAAAAATCAATCAAAACAAAATTTCCTACGGATTTATGAATCTTAAAATTGGTATTTTGCACCAAGGAATCAAAGTAAATTTTTAGCCATTTGCTGTTATGTTCAATTGATTTCTCCAAAAACTCATTATCTTGCAAAGCTGCTATAGCTGATATTTGGGCAGGGCCTGAGACATTAAAAGGTCCTCTAATTTTATTGAGAATATCGGCTACATATTTACTTCCATAACACCACCCTACCCTCAAAGAAGCTAATCCATAGATTTTAGAAAAGGTGCGCGTGATTACAATGTTATCGTTCTTTGCTACCAATTTTAAAATATCTTTAGGATAATCTTTATTGGTAACAAATTCATCATAAGCATGATCAAAAACAATGAGTATATTTTTGGGCGTAAGTTCGATTAGGCGATATATTTCATCTTTTGTTAAATAAGATCCTGTTGGATTGTTTGGATTAGCAATAAATATTATTTTGGTTTTTTCTGTAATAGAGTTAATAATGGCATTGATATCGGTTTTTAGATCTTGTTCTGCAGCCCTAACAGCTTTTGCTCCAACTCTTTTAGCAGAAATTGGATACATTAAAAATCCATGATGAGAGTAAATAATTTCATCTTCTTTTTGACAAAAGCCTTGCGTTAATAGCGCTATTAATTCGTCAGAGCCAGCGCCACAAACTATTTGCTCTGCATTTAAATTATATTTATTGGCTATAGTTTCGCGTAATTTTGTACATGAGCCATCACTGTAGCGCCATATATCTTGAGCAATATTTTTATAGGCCTCTTGCACCTTAGGGCTGCATCCCAAAGCATTTTCGTTAGCTGAAAGCTTTATAGCGTCAGACAGTCCTATTTTAGATTTGCCTGGCTTATAGCTTATTATTTCTTCTAAGTAATTATTGGCTTTTATTGTCATTTTGTAAAATTTGGATTAGATTTTTTAGTAAAGCTAAATCTTTAAATTTTAAAGTAATTTGCCCGGTGTTCTTTGCATTATTATATTTTATTTTAGCATCCATATTGCTTAGATTGTTTATGATTTTTGTCATATCCTCAATCTCGTTAATGGTTTCAGCACTATTTCTTTGAATGGGCTTTAATTTAATCTTGTTATTAGCTATATTTTCAACGTCTCGTACGGTTAAAGACTTTTCTAGAATTAGATGAGCAACTTCTTCAGCGTTGCTGCAATTAATTAATGCGCGAGCATGTCCCATAGTAATCAAATTATCATCCACCAAGCTCTGTACTGATTCAGGTAAGCTTAATAGCCGCATCAGGTTAGCAACATGGCTTCGACTTTTGCCAACTTTTCTAGCTATATGTTCCTGATTATAAGAAAAATCAGTAGATAATCTTTTAAATCCCTTGGCCTCTTCAATAACAGAAAGTTCAGACCTTTGAATATTTTCGATCAAGGCCATTTCCAAAGCTTGATGATTGTTGAGTTTTTTAATGATCGCAGGAATTGTTTTAAGGTTAGCTATTTTTGACGCTCTAAATCTTCTTTCGCCAGCAATAATCTCGTATTTACCCTCTTTTTCGTCAATTGGTCTTACGATAATTGGCTGAATAACGTCATTTTCTTTTATTGACTGCGCTAATTCTTCTAGATCGTTTTCATTAAAATTGTATCTAGGCTGACAGCTTCCAGCTTTTATTTTGTCAATTTCTAGATCAACAACCTCGACTCGTAAATTGTTGTAAAGAATATTTCTAGAATTATGCTTTTCTGCACTTATTAGCGCAGAAATGCCTTGCCCTAATTTATTGTTAATGTTTTTATTAAATTTGTTTGATGGGGCTGCTTTCATAAATATTTAATTAGTTTGTGTTTATTTTATAAATTTTAAAATGTTTCACGTGAAACATTTTAGAATCTTTAGTAGCTTTAAATCCTAACCCGCCAATAGAAAGTTGGCTTGGTCATTAAATAGGGCTAGATGCGCTATGGCATAATGGTATAATAGCAACTCTTACCTAAAAAAACATATAAAAACTAAACAATCTGACTTTATCTTTTTGGCTAAAAATTGCAAAAAGCCCTAAGTCCTATAGGCATATGACTTGCATTTTTTACAATTTTTATCTTAAAAAATATTTTGTCATATTGTTCATTTTTAGATGGTAATTGGTATAAATCAACTTTCTATTGACGGATTTGGGTTAAATACTAAATTCGATGCTATTGTTTAAATTTCATGATTTTTTGGGTAATTTTAAATAAAATTTGATTATAATTTACAATCATTAACAAAAGTTTTTGGCCAATATTTCCTTTGCAAGCATTTTGTAAGCGATGGATCCTTGGCATTTTGGGTCATATATTAAAGCTGGCTTTCCATATGACGGAGCTTCAGAAAGTCTAACGTTTCGTGGTACTATATTTTTAAAAACTTTATCTCCTAGGTAATTTCTTACATCAATTTCAACGGCTTCAGTTAATTTGTTTCTACAGTCATGCATGGTTAAAACTATGCCAGCTATCTTTAATTGATAGTTAAGGTTGTTTTTTACCAATTCTAGCGTTGTTAACAAATGACTAAGGCCTTCTAAGCTAAAAAATTCACATTGCATCGGAATTAATACGTAATCTGAGGCAACTAAGCTATTAATTGTCAAAACACCCAGCGATGGAGGACAGTCTATTAATATATAATCAAATTCATTTTTGATTTTTTCTAGATTATTTTTTAAGATAAAGTTTTTTCCTTCGATATTAACAAACTCAAGCTCTATTGCCGATAAATCAACAGTTGAGGTTATTATCTTGAGATTTTTTATTCTAGTTGGTATTATAGAGTTTTTTATTTCGTAATTTCCTATCAAAACATCATATATGGTATTTTGTCTCTCATTGTAAGCAATTCCCATTCCCGTACTAGCATTGCCCTGTGGATCTATGTCGACAATTAGAACCTTTTTTTTCGACTTGGCTAGAGCTGTAGCAAGATTTACAGCTGTGGTTGTTTTTCCTACACCCCCTTTTTGATTAACTATAGAAAATATTTTTGCTAAACTCATTAATGTTGTCTAAAAATGTTAATTATTGATATCTTCAAAAGATAACTTTGTATTAAAAGCCCTTATAAATCAACGAAATTTGTTAATTTTATTTATAATTAATTTATTTTATTTGCAGCAATGCTAATTCTCATCTAAAAACATATAAAAACTAAACAGCCTGACTTTATCTTTTTGGCTAAAAATTGCAAAAAGCCCTAAGTCCTATAGGCATAGGACTTGCATTTTTTACAATTTTTATCTCAAAAATATCTCGTTATATTGTTCATTTTTAGATGGGAATTGGTATAAGTTGCAAATTACTTGAAAGCTAAAACTTTCTACATCATTTGTGTCATTATTTTTATTTTTTTAATTCGCGATCTTGATACACTAATTTGAATTTACATAGATCTTTTAGATTCTAATCTTGTTTTTGTCTAGAAATTATAAAAAGCCTTAAAATTTGTTAATTAAAAATCATAAATGTTTCACGTGAAACATTTGTTGATTCGTTTTTAATAGATGCTTGCATTAATTGCGAAGATCTTTTTTTGCGTAAAGATCAATTTTGACAAAAATTACAGTGTTTCACGTGAAACATTATCGTTTATCTTTAAAAAAAGACTGTATTAATCGTAAAGATTCATTTTCACATAAAGAAGAATATATCTCGGCTTTGTAATAGGATGGATAGTTGCTAAATATGCCGTTACCATTTTCATAAGCGCCAAATTTTTTATCTGCTAGAGCATAATATACTCTTTTTATTTTAGCTAGAGCTATGGCGGTGGCACACATTAAGCAGGGTTCTAAAGTTATATAAATAAAACAATCATCCAGTCTCGAGGTTTTTAGTTTTTTGCAGGCTTTTCTTAAAGCATCAATCTCTGCATGTGACGTGCAGTCATTTTTTTTATGATTTTTATTGTGAGATCTGGCAATTATTTTATTATTCAATACTACTACCGCACCAACGGGAACTTCGTCGATTTTTAAGGCTTTTTCAGCTTCTATAAGAGCTGTTTTCATAAAATTATTATGTAGTAACATTTTATATTGCTAATGCTTTAGTAAATAGTTTATGAAAATTATTTGTGGTATTTGTTTTGATTGTTTCACGTGAAACATTTTTTAAAGTAGCTATAAAATCAACGATATATTTAGTAAAAGCTGGCTGATTTATTTTGCCACGATTGGGGGATGGAGCTAAATAAGGGGAGTCAGTTTCGACTAATATTCGATCTAAAGGGATAAATTTAACCAATTCCTGCAACTCTTTAGCGTTTTTAAAGGTAACAATTCCCGAGATAGAAATATACATTCCTAGATCTAGAGCTGTTTTTGCTAAAGATTTTGTACTTGAGAAGCAATGTATCAATGCTGGAAACGATTTATTTTTTTGTTCGCTTTGCAGTATGTCTGCCATATCTTTGTCTGAATTACGATTGTGAATTATGGTAGGTAGTTGCGATTGCTGAGAAGATTTGATATGCTCAATAAAGCTATCTTGTTGCTTTTTGATAAAGGAGGTATCATGATAATAATCAAGGCCAGTTTCTCCTATTCCAATAATTTTAGGATTTTGCTGGATAATTGACAATATTTGCTGCGAAGAGTAGATCCCTTCTTGATTAACGTTGCATGGATGAACCCCAACCGAGGCGTAGATATTTTTGTATTTATTAGCGAAGTAGATAATGTTATCAATTTCAGAAATCTTAGTGCAAATAGTTTGTAACAATCTGACATCATTTTCTTGAGCATTTTTTACAATTTCATCGATATTAAAGCCTTTTTCTAAAATTAGATCTAAGTGACAATGGCTATCAACAATATAATTATTCATTTAATTCCCTTATTTTACTTGAAGAAATATTCATTTTGGAGCAGCTGATAATCAGCGGATGTTTTTGATTTAGAAATTTCCAACATCTTGCTTTTCTAATGTGTATTAAATAATTATCTCTGGCAAATACCGCAATCCTAACATTTTTTATGAACTCTTGATATCTGTACCAGTTATGTAAATTTGAAATATTATCAGCGCCCATGATCCAGTAAAAATCAACATTGTTAAATTTTAACTTTAGAGATCTTATTAGATTTGTAGCATAAAAGTACTTGATATTCTTGATTTTGATATGAGGATATTCTTTTGTTTTTTCTTTGCATAATGTAACTCTGTTATCATAATTTGCTGGCATGTTGTTCTTTAGAGGATTTTGCAGGGTTGGTATCCACCATATTTGTTTTAGATTTAATCTTTTTTTACTTTCATGGCTAATATATATATGCCCTTTATGAGGAGGGTCAAAACTGCCACCTAATATACCTATTTTAATCATAAATTAAGAAAAAATCAAAGATAGTAGCATTATTAAGCCAAATATAATATTGTAATTAAATAATTTAAGACAATTTTGCGGATTTTTATAATCGCATTTTTTAATTTTATTAATAATTATTAAGAAATTTATTGCTGTTATCACGAAAAAAATGCTACTAAAGTTATTTAAGTAACCTAGATAAAATAACATTGCGGCCATTATTATTGCTAGGGTAAGAAAAAATGACTTTGGTGATTTTTGTAATTTTAAAGCCATGGATTTAACTCCAGCAGATAAATCCCCTTCTATATCTTGAAAGGCGTAAACCGTATCATAGAATATAGTCCACAAGATGCATATAAGATAAAGTAGACAAATGTCATACGAAATGACATGATCTAGCGCTAGGCTGGCCATTACTACGCCAAAATTAATAGTAATGCCAAGAAATATTTGCGGATAATATGTTATTCTTTTCATTAATGGGTAAATGGCAATAAAAGATATAATAAAAAAGCCACTTAGAATTGTATATTTATTAAATTGTAGTAATATTAAAAATGAAATAAATAGCAAAATAACCAATAAAAACATAGCTCTTTTTTTTGATATCTTTCCATTCGCTATAGGCCTGTTTGATGTTCTAGAGATCTTTCTATCAAATTTGTAATCCATGATATCATTTATTATGCAACCGGCACTTCTCATTAAAAGCGATCCCAGAAAAAACAATGTGATCAGTTTTGATTCTTGTAAAAAATCAATTTTTTTAATAAGTGATATAGCAAACAAGCAGGGTAAGAATAGTAAAAGGGTGCCGGTAGGCTTGTTAAATCTAATTAGCTGCAAATAAGAAATTATTTTCATTTGTATTGTAAATATTGATTTGATTTTCTTTTATATTAACCTAAAAAATACTTTATTAAAAACTCAATTAAAAACAAAACAATTTTAGTTGTAAAAAGGTCTTTTAAGATAAGAGTCGTTATAATGATTAAATCAATTAATAATTAAAATGCATAAGTTACTAGTAGCAAATAGAGGAGAAATAGCCTGTAGAATAATAAAAAGTTGCAAGAAGATGGGCATTAAAACCGTGGCTATATATTCTGACGCTGATACAAACTCTCTTTTTGTGCAAATGGCGGACGAGGCTTATAACATTGGCCCTTCGCCTTCATCACAAAGCTATCTTAATATTGCAACCATAGTTGAGGTAGTAAAAAAGTCTGGCGCTACATTGGTGCATCCTGGGTATGGATTTTTATCTGAAAATAAAAAATTTGCCGAAGCATTAGAGAAGATAAAGGTCAAATTTGTTGGCCCGTCAAGAAGGTCGATTGAAATGATGGGCGACAAGATAGAGTCAAAGAAGATTGCTATAAAATCAGGAGTTAATACCGTTCCAGGTCATATGGGGGTTATTGCTGATGACAAAGAGGCGCTTAGAATTGCTAAAAAAATAGGTTTTCCCGTGATGGTTAAAGCTTCTGCTGGTGGGGGAGGTAAGGGAATGCGCATAGTATGGCAAGCAAAAGATATGAAGGAGGCCTTTTTATCAGCATCTAATGAAGCGCGTAATAGTTTTTCTGATGATCGTATTTTTATTGAGAAGTTTATCGAAAATCCAAGGCACATAGAGATCCAGATTGTGGCAGATAAAGCTGGAAACATAGTTTGTCTTGGTGAAAGAGAGTGTTCAATTCAGCGCAATAATCAAAAAGTTATTGAAGAAGCGCCGAGTCCTTTTATTGATGATAAGACTCGTCAAAAAATGTATAAACAATCAAAGGCTTTGGCCGAGGCGGTAAAATACCACTCAGCGGGAACTATAGAGTATATAATGGATAAAAATAAAAATTTCTATTTTTTAGAAATGAATACCAGGCTGCAAGT
The DNA here is from genome assembly GCA_023262945.1 of Rickettsiales bacterium. Taxonomy (GTDB): domain Bacteria; phylum Pseudomonadota; class Alphaproteobacteria; order Rickettsiales; family UBA1997; genus UBA1997. The sequence goes on from JALQXY010000123.1 coordinate 32,215, forward strand.
TGAACATCCTGTCACGGAGCTTGTTACTGGATATGATATTGTAGAGATGATGATCAAAATTGCTCTTGGTGAAAAACTTTCTATTAAACAGTCAGATGTTAAGCTTAAGGGTTGGGCGATTGAATCAAGGGTTTATGCTGAAGACCCGTCGCGTGGCTTTTTGCCTTCTTCGGGTAGAATAAACCTTTATATCGAACCACAAAATACAAAAAATGTACGAGTCGACACAGGCGTTTACGCTGGCGGAGAAGTTAGTATGTTTTATGATGCAATGATTGCCAAATTGTGCTCATATGGCAAGAATCGCATGGAGGCTATACAATATATGCGCCAGGCCTTGAGTAACTATGCTATTGGTGGCGTTTCTCACAATATTAGCTTCCTAGAAACGATAATGCGCAACGAAAGATTTGTTAAAGGTATGCTAACTACTGGTTTCATCAAAGAAGAGTTTCCAGAAGGGTTCTGTGGTAATGAAATTGATGATCATTGTCAAGAAGCTTTTATTTCTGGAGCTATGTTCATTTTTCTAAAAAATTATGAAAGAAATGCTTCTACGAGTGGTCAGTTGAGTAATAGAGAAAAGCAAATTTCTGAAAGATGGGTGGTTAATATTGATGATAGGTCTTATTTGGTTAATATTGTTGAAAAGGGCGAGGAGTATCTCAAATTAGAATGTGATAAAAAAGAGTTTTCAATTAAGAGTTCCTGGTATCACGGAGAAAAGCTATTTCGGGGCAATTTAGAAAATATGGAGATTGGTATTAGAATAGTAGAAAATAACAATACAGGAAGCTACTTGATGCAATATTCTGGTAATAATGCGTCGGTAAGCGTTTATTCGCCGCGAATTGCTGAATTATCAAAATTTATGCCAAAAATTGATAAAAATGCTAAACCTAAAAATCTACTATCTCCGATTACGGGAAAAATTATTAGATTTAAGGTAAAAGAAGGTGACGAGGTTCGTGCTGGTCAAGAATTAGTTGTTATTGAGGCCATGAAA
>JALQXY010000160.1 GCA_023262945.1 Rickettsiales bacterium
CGCGCTCTGGCGGCGGAACGAGGCGTTCGAGCCTGTCGCGAACTATGTGAGGAGTGAGCGCGTGACATTTTTTTTGTTGTTCAAAATTCTTTCGCTGCTTTCACTTCTAATGGAGGAGGATCGTCATCCACAAAAGAAAATTTTAGCGAAAATCAATTCGGCCTCGGCTTGTCTGCTGCAAAGGAATTTAAAATAATAGATAATGTCCTATTTGAAGATAATAAAGATTATCTTTTTAATGAAGTTGGTATTTTTACAAATTATTTTGGCGATGCGATTGATTACAATTATGGAGCAAATTTATCCTTTGGTTATGGTTATGATAAATTTGGAATTTATGTAAGCGGTGGATATTTGATGACAGAGTTTGAATATGTATCAAGCGGTATCTCCAAAGATTACTATTCAAGGTCAGGATTTATTGGTGTTGGAACATCTTATAAAATCAATGATTACTTAAAAGCTAAGTTAGACTTTATGGGATATAGCTTTAATTTTAATCCAAGCAATTCTGGAAATGCCCTAAAAACTGAAAGCTCTATAAAAAGCTTAACACTTGGATTGCAATTTTATTTTTAGCCAATAACCACCACCAAAGCTAATGAAATTAGAAGATAACAAAATAGATCAAGCGTTAAAAGCATGCAAAAGAGCATTTAATTATATTATCTTCTTTGGCTTTATAGCTAGTTTTCTAACTCTTGCTACCTCAATTTATTCATTAGAGGTTTTTGATAGAGTTCTATCAAGCGGTAGCACCTCCACATTAATAGCACTCACAATCATAATTGTAATTTTCTCAATTATCCTGCATTTTATCCAAGCAATTCGTCTAAGCATAGCTTCCCATATCAGCAAATATTTAGATAAAAAACTTTCCTCTCTTTTTGTAGGTCTATCACTCACTTCTCTTAAAACTGATAATTCTAAAGCTTCCGTACCACAAAATATCAAAGATTTATCGGCAATTAGAAATTTTATTACTAGTCCAACATTAATTACTACAATAGACGCTCCTTGGTCATTAATTTACATTTTAGTTATATTTTTTATTCACCCACTGCCTGGATTTATTGTTGCTGCTGGTGCATTAGTTTTATTGTTTCTTGCTTGGCTAAATGATGCCTTAACCAAAAAACAAACAGAAAAAGTAAATCAAATGAATATTCACAGCATCAAAGAATTAGAAATTATTAATAGAAATACTGAAGTTATCGAGGCAATGGCCATGAAAGATACTATTATAGAGAATTGGCAGGAAATTAACCAAAAACTAAATAATTTACAAAGTGAGTTATCATTCAAATCAAATGTGATGACGAACTTTACTAAATTTTTTAGAGCAATGATTTATGTTGTTTTAATTGCTATTGGCGCGGTTCTTACATTAACCAATAAAATGAGTCCTGGTGGAATTATTGCCATCTCAATTCTTTCGGGAAAGGCTTTAATGCCATTTGATGCGGCAATTAACCTATGGAATAACCTTTTAAATTCCAAAAAAGCCTATGACAGATTAAAAAAACTAACAAAAGATAATGATAAAGAAGTCGATCTAATAAGCCTTCC
>JALQXY010000095.1 GCA_023262945.1 Rickettsiales bacterium
CACTTCGAAAAAATAGAGATAAAACACAATTAAAAGAGCGTTACCAATTTATCAATAAAATTCATTATAAAACAGCAATAAAGCCAGATAAAATATAGCTTCATTACTGTTTTATGCAAGAAGAAATTGATGAAATTTAGAAAAAAAATTAGAGAGAAATGGATGGTTTATGCAAAGGTCTCATATTGTTTATTTTTAGATGGGAATTGGCATAATATCAAATCCCATTTTAAAAAAAATTAAAATTCTAACTTTATAACAGATTAAGAATTTAGGCTTTTTGGTATTTATAACTAAAAAGATAAACCTAAATAAACGATTAAATAATGCGCGACTAATTTAATAATTGTCTCAAGATATAAAGTGCATTATTTTATTCCGGAGGAAATGTAACCTTAGAAAAATATTATATATGATACTTGCACTATTTTAACTTAAAAATGAATAATTTATAAAAACATTTGAGAAGATAAATTATTCAATTTCAAAACAATTTTTTCAGGTTAAAGTATTACTCGCTATTTTTTACAGAATCATTAGCAGAGTCTGATAAAGTAAAGTTAAGCTTCTCTTTCAATCTTGAAGCTTTACCAGTTAGACCTCTTAAATAATATAGCTTAGATCTTCTTACTATAGAACTTTTAAGAACTTCAATTTCTGTAATTAATGGCGAATATAGAGGGAACCTTCTTTCAACACCAACACCAGAGCTAATCTTTCTAACAGTAAATGTTGCGCTATAGTTATTAACAGATTTTGTTCTTGCTATAACAACGCCCTTAAAAGCCTGAATACGAGTATTCGCCCCTTCTGATATTTTATATTTAACATTAACAGTATCACCAGATCTAAAATTTGGAATATCAAATTTTCTAAGAGATTTGATGTTGTTAAGTTGATCTTGAGTAAATTTTTTGATATGAGTCATTTTAAAAATATTTTAGGAAGAAGCTTTTTTACTATTTACAGATTTAGCTTTATTATCTGCTTTACTTTGTTTTTTTACTACCGACTTTTTATCCAATTGCTGAGAAGATTTTTCACCTTCTTTACTTTTTTGGTCAACCAGTTCAATTAAAGACATAGGAGCTTTATCTCCAGTTCTAAAGCCAAATTTCATTATTCTAGTATAGCCACCGTTTCTATTTGCAACCCTAGGACCAATATCTTTAAATAACTTATCTACAACTTCATGATGATTTCCCAATATTGAGTAAGCTAATCTTCTATTAGAAAGATTATCGGATTTAGAAATTGTTAATATTTTTTCTATATAAGGTCTTAATTCTTTAGATTTAGGTAGGGTGGTCTTAATTCTTTCATGCTTTATTAGCGATATGGAAAGATTTCTTAGTAGAGCTTTTCTGTGAGCGCTATTTCTACTTAACTTCCTGCCTTTAATTCTGTGATTCATTTTAAATTTATAAAATTAAAATTCTTTATTTTTTACTTTAAGTAATTCTTCAATATTTTTTGGTGGCCAATTTGTTAATTTCATACCAAAAGACAAGCCCATTACATTAAGATTTTCTTTAAGCTCGTTCAATGATTTTCTTCCAAAATTTGCTGTTTTTAACATCTCGCCTTCTGATCTTGAAACTAAATCACCAACATATATGATATTCTCATTTTTAAGGCAATTATAAGATCTAACTGATAATTCAAGTTCATCAATTGTTTTGATTAAGTTTCTGTTAAAGTCAATCTGATCATCAGATAATTCTTCAACTTTTGACTCATATTGAGATACATCAAAGTTTATAAATACTTTCAATTGCTCTTGTAATATTTTAGCCGCAACTCCCACAGCATCTTGAGGAGATATTGAGCCATTAGTTTCAATATCTAATATCAATCTATCAAAGTCGGTTACTTGCCCAACTCTAGCATTTTCTACTTTATAAGAAACACTTTTTACTGGACTAAAAATTGCATCAACAGCAATTGATCCAACTATATTCTCATTAGATTTTTTCATTTTTTCTGCAGAGTTATATCCTCTACCACATTCTATTCCTATCTGCATATTGATAGAACAGTCTTTGTTAACTGTGCAAATTAATAAGTCTTTATTTACTATTTTAACTCCAGAAGGAACCTCTAAGGAACCCGCGTAAACAGGACCAGTGCCAGAAATATTTAGTTTTAAAGTGCATGGAGAGGAATCATCTTTGGTTATAGCAAGAGATTTTAAGTTCATTATAATGTCAAGAACATCTTCTTTTACGCCATCAATCGAACTATACTCATGTAAAATACCCTCTATCTTTACTGAAGTAACAGCAAAACCACTAATTGAAGAAAGCATGACTCTTCTTAAAGCGTTTCCCAATGTGTGACCATATCCCCTAGTAAGAGGCTCCATTGAGATTATAGATTTTGTTATATTATCATATCCTTCTTTTATATCAACAGTAGCTGGGTTGATAAGAGATTGCCAACTTTCTTTTAATATAGTCATAAAGTTTTAATTAAATTTGATTACTCATATTGGTTTATTGTTTACACTCTTCTTCTTTTTGGAGGCCTGCAGCCATTATGAGGAGTATAGGTTATATCTTTAATAATTGTTATACTCACACCGGATCCCTGAATAGCTTTAAGAGAAGCATCTCTACCCACACCAGGACCTCTTATTTCAACAGAAGCAACTTTTAAGCCACGAGCCTTAGCAACTTCAATAGCATTTTGGGTTGCTATTTGAGCCGCATAAGGAGTTGCTTTTCTTGACCCTTTAAAGCCATGCTTACCCGAAGAAGACCAACATATTGAATTACCTGCAACATCTGAAATTGATATTATAGTGTTATTAAAACTTGCATAAACGTGAATAACTCCTGTAGAAATTAATTTCTTTTTTTTTAAAGAAACTTTTGAAGTTGAGAATTTTTTAGTTTTTTGCGATTTAGTTTGAGTCATTTTATATTTATAATCTTTTATTTAACAGCTTTTTTCTTATTTGCTATAGCAACACCCTTGCCTTTTCGTGTTCTAGCATTAGTTGATGTTCTTTGACCTCTAACGGGAAGTTTTTTAACATGTCTAATACCTCTATAACAACCAATATCGATAAGTCTTTTTATATCAGATGCCTTTTTTCTTCTCAAATCACCCTCGAGAACGGGATAGTTTTTTTCAAGAAAAGATCTAACTTCAGATAAAACATCTTCTGAAACTTCGTGAGTTCTTACGTTAAGATTTATTTTTAACTTTTCGCATATTAGCTTTGCCGTTGAATAACCTATACCATATATATAGGTTAAAGATATGACAAATCTTTTTTCTTTAGGAATATTTATACCAGCTATCCTTGCCACTTTAAATAATAATTAAATTAAAAATTTAGTTTTAAAAGAGATACTTTTAAAAATACTATTTTAGATAAACTTTAAAAGCTATCTACATAATCACAGAAAAATCTACAAAAATACTTTTAAGTGATTCACTATTTTATTGAAAATAAAATCTTCACTTTGTAATGCACTTATCGAAATAAGCAAGTTATTTTTTTTATAATAATCGCACAAAATATCATTTGACTCATGAAAAACATTTAATCTTTTGCGTAAAGTTTTTTCATTATCATCAGATCTTTTTTCGAAATATATAGAGTTACACTTATCACATCTATTATCTATTTTTGTTTTTTTAAAAAACTCATTATAAACTTCTTTACATTCTTTACAGATAAATCGCCCTGTTATTCTTTTGATTAAAATATCGTCAGATACATCAAAATTAACAACCAGATCAATATTCTTTTTAATGGTTGTAAGCATTTTATCTAGCTCGACAGCTTGATTAATATTACGAGGAAAACCATCAAGTAAAAAATTATTTAAATTATTTATTTTATTTTTAATAATTTCTATTACTATCTCATCAGGAACCAAAGCACCTTCCTTGATATAACTCTCTGCTAATTTACCATTTTGCGAAGAATTACTGATTTCTTCTCGTAAAATATTGCCTGTTGATATTATATTAATATCAAATCTCTCAGCTAATTTAGATGATTGAGTTCCTTTGCCCGATCCTGGTGGTCCTAAAAATATCAAATTCATACCCTTACTCTGATTTTTCTTTTTCGGACATTGTTGCCATTGCCATATCTATCAGCAAATAAATGAGATTGTACTTGATTAACTAAGTCCATTATAACATTAACAATAATTAATACTCCCGTACCCCCTATATATAAAGGTAAAGAATATTTAGTTACTAAAAATTCTGGCAATGAACAGACAAAAATCAAATAAATAGCTCCAAGAAGAGTAAGTCTTGATACTATTTTATCTATATGTTGAGCTGTGTCTTTACCTGGCCTTACACCTAAAATAAAACAGTTACTTTTTTTTAAATTATTAGAAACATCGTTACTATTAAAAACAATCGATGAATAAAAATAGCAAAAAAATAGTATAAGAGAGGAAAATATTAAAATATAAAGCACTCCACCTCTTCTTAAAATAGAAGCAATAAAATCACCTTCAATTGCAGAGAATTGAACAAGAGCAACTGGAAACATTAATATAGAACTAGCAAAAATAGGAGGTATAACTCCTGACATATTAATTTTTAATGGCAGAAAAGATGAATCAGACATTCCTGAACTACGCATCATCGCAGCATTTGGATATTGAATTTTTATTTTTCTAAATGTCTTTTCGATAAAACAAACAACCATTATTAGAAGAATAAATGCTATAAATATTAATATAGACATCAAAAATGAATATGCTCCGGTTCGAGATAAGTCAAAAATCTGTACTACAGTAGAAGGCAGAGAGGATATAATACCAACGAATATTATGAGAGAAATACCATTGCCAATACCAGAAGATGTTATTCTTTCACCGAACCACATAAGAATTACCGTACCGCCTACCAAACTAACTACAGTGGTTATCATAAAAATCTGAGAGTCAGATATAAAAGCGTTATTAGATGGATTAGATAATGCGTAATACACTCCTATTGATTGAAAAAATGCCAAAAAGATCGTTAAGTACCTAGTGTATTGATTTATTTTAGCTCTTCCATACTCTCCTTCTTTTTTTAAGTTATCTAAAGCTTTATACATTGAGGATGCTAACTGCATTATAATTGAAGCGGTTATATATGGAGTAATATTTAAAGCAAAAACACTCATTCTTTCCAAAGCGCCTCCAGAAAAAAGATTTATCATGCTAAAAACATTCCCTTTAGACCCTCCAAAAAATCCCTTGACGACATCAGCATCGACTCCAGGAATAGGAACAAAGGTTCCTATTCTATAAACCAAAAGTATAGCAATAGTGAAAAAGATTTTATTTTTTAGCGCAGATAGATTGGAGAGTGCCATTTGTAGTTATCTTTACAAGTTTAACGACTTTAATTAAGTGACGCAGTTTGGGTTACTTATTTCAAGTAGAGTTCTTTTGCGTTTTTAGAATAAAAATCTACCACTATTTTATTCTTAACTGATTTATCAATATCAGAATTACCAGTTAATATTAATTTCACTTTAACTTTCTCACTAGATATTAATCCGATATCTTTTAACAACTTATGATTTATTTCGACATCTTTAGCTATTTTACGATTATCTAGCATACGAATTATGTCCTTCAGGGTAACGATCTGATAACGATCTTTGGTTATACTCTTAAAGCCCTTTTTAGGAAGTCTCATATATATTGGAGTCTGTCCACCTTCAAATGCCTTAACGCTATGATGACCAGTTCTTGCTTTTTGACCTTTAACACCGCGTCCAGATGTTTTACCTATTCCGGAACCGATACCACGACCAACTCTTTTCCTTTTAAATTGAGATACTTTTTTAAGACCAGATAGATTAACTGACATAATTTTAATTAACTTTAGATAATTTTAATAAATGCTCAACTTTTTGAATCATACCAAAAATTTCAGAAGAACATTTGATCCTTATTGAACTACCAATCTTTTTTAAGCCTAATCCACGAAGTGATAGTTTCTGCTTACTACGAAGCTTATTAGAGCTTTTTATTTGAGTTACGATGATCTCTTGATCAATAAAATTACTACGCTTCATCATTTTTTATATCTTGTTGATTGTTTTTAGAAGTTGCCAAATTTCTTCTCTTTACTACTTCTGATATAGGTTTTGATCTTAAATCAGCTATATATTTAGGAGAATATAATTTAGATAAAGCTTCAAAAGTGGCAGCAACCAGATTGTAAGGATTGGATGTACCTATTGATTTTGCAACGATATCAGATATTCCAGCACATTCGAATACAGCCCTCATTGGACCACCAGCAATAACACCTGTACCACTTGGAGCGCTCCTAAGATTAACTTTAGCAGCACAGAATCTGGCTACTATATCATGATGTATGGTACGAGACTCCTTTAAAGATATTTTTATCATTGATCTCTTAGCTACTTCAACAGCTTTTGATCTAGCTTCAGTAACTTCTGTTGCGTTAGCTTTTCCAAATCCCACTTTACCGTTCTTATCACCCACAACCATTAATACAGCAAATGACATATTTTTACCACCTTTTACTGTTTTAGAAACTCTATTTACTGATATAAGTCTTTCAGAAATTTCTACCGCGTTTCTAACTTGAGATTCTTTAGTTTTTTGCTTCATTGTATTTTATATTTTCTAAAAATTTAATCCCGATTCACGACAAGACTGAGCAAAAGACTTCAGTCTGCCATTATAAACTCTAATACCTTTGTCTAAAACTACATCTTTATGATTTGATTTTAAGCAAATTTTTGCAAACTCTTTACCAACCTCTTGAGCTTTTTCAATTCCAGTCCCTTTAAAATCTTTTATTTTTAAGGTAGAAAAGGAGGCTATAACATTGCCGTTATCACCTATCAACTGGCAGTGAGTATTTTTATTGGATATAGCTACAACAATTCTAGGACGAGATGATATATTTTTTGATTTAATTTTAGATCTATTTCTAAGCAATCTTCTATCTCTGTTATTATTTTTTTTACTCATAGTTAAATTATTTTTTCTTACCTTCTTTTCTTAAAACAAATTGACCTTGACGCCTTATTCCCTTACCTTTATAAGGCTCAACTTTACGAAAAGAGCAGATCTCAGATGCAACCCTTCCCAATAATATTTTATCTTCTCCACTTAATATAAGTTTATTTGGCTTTTCAAATAAAGCATTAACATTTTCTGGCAATACATACATGATTTCATGACTATACCCTAAAGAAAAATTAATAAGCCTATCTTTTATAGTGAATTTATATCCAACACCATTGACCTCTAAGATGATTTTAAAGGGCGTCTTAATACCAGATATTATATTATTTAGATTACTTCTATCCATACCAACAAACATCGTAACCTTAGGAATAGATGTATCCTTGGCAAAAATTTTAAGTTGATCGTTCTCAACCATAGCTGAAACACCATAGCTTAACAAATAATTCTTAATCTTATTGTTGTGATTAATTTCAATATTATAGTCCTTAACGGTAACTTTAATATTATCAGTTAAATCTATAGGTAACTTTCCAATACGTGACATTATTAAAATATTTTCATTAAAACTTCACCGCCAACCTTCATTTCTCTGGCTTGATGATCGGTTATAACACCTTTTGAAGAGGATATTATTATCATACCTAATCCGTTTTTTACAAGCGGCAAATTATCATAACTTGAGTATATTCTTCTACCTGGTTTAGATATAACAGAAATTTCGTTTACAGATGGTTTATAATTTTTATAGCTTAAGCTTATATTAAAATGATTGAAAGATTCTCCTTCAACTCTTGAGTATCCTAGTATAAAACCCTCCTCTTTAAGAATGGATAATATATTTTCTCTAATTTTTGAGCAAGGAACTGTTATCTTATCTTTTTTAGATAAATAGCCATTTCTTAACCTTGATACCAAATCCGAAACTGAGTGATTAAAAGACATAACAATAATAATTTATTACCAACTTGATTTAGATAAACCAGGAATCTCTCCCCAGGATGCTAATTCTCTTAACGCTATTCTTGATAGCTCAAATTTTCTAAAATTACCTCTAGGTCTTCCAGTTAAAGCGCAGCGGTTTCTGTACCTAACAAAGGAAGAGTTTCTCGGCATTTCAGATAGTTTTATCTGTGCTTTCATTCTTTCTTTAGGATCAATAGAAGTATCATTTGCAATTTTTTTTAAGCTTGATCTTTTTTCTCTTTTGATTTGCGAAAGATGTTTACGCTTATTATTTTTAATAATTGAAGATTTTTTAGCCATTTTTATTTAATAGGTAAGTTCATTTTTTTTAGCAAAAATAGACACTCTTTCTTGCTTTTAGCAGTAGAGCAAATAGTGATATTCATGCCAAACACTTTAAATATATTATCAAGATCTACTTCAAGAAAGATTGCATGATCTTTTATTCCGAAAGAATAATGAGAGCTACTATTGAAGCCTTTAGATGAAAGACCTCTAAAGTCTCTAATTCTTGGTAAAGCGATATTAATTAACTTATCAAGAAATTGATACATTTTTTTACCTCTTAGTGTAACCTTGCAACCGATAGCCATTCCTTGTCTTAATTTAAAACCAGATATAGCTTTAGAAGAGTATGTTAGAACTGCTTTCTGACCACAAATTTTTGTCATCTCTGACAATATGTAGGAAGTCAATTTGTTATCACTATCTATTGCTTTTATACCAGTGTTTATACTTACTGATTTTAATTTTGGCAATTCTAAATCATTAATATAAGAAAACTCTTTCTTAAGAGAGGTTTTTAATTCTTTATATAAAGTTTCTGTTAAAGTATACATTTCTTAATTATCAATTTTATTGCCCTTTTTTTTATCTTGACGATATTTTTTTAAATATCCTTTACCTTCACCAAGATCTTTTATATATTTTATCTTTACGGCTTTGTTATCAATAACATGCGAGAGATTAGATATATCTATAGGTCTTTCTTTTTTAACTATAGCTCCAGGTTCAGATTGAGTTGGTTTTTTATGTATAGTTGAAAGATTAACATCTTCAACAATAGCTTTATTACCTTTAATTGATATAATTTTGGATTGCTTATTTTTATAAGCTCCAGTTATAACAATAACTTTATCATTTTTCTTAAATTTATTGGCCATACCTTATAATTTTATAATACCTCAGAAGCTAAAGATGAAATCTTTAGAAAGTTTTTATGTCTAACCTCGCGTGCAATTGGACCAAATACACGAGTTGCAATAGGTTCGCCATCCTTATCAACAAGAACGACAGCATTGTCATCAAATTTTATAAAACCACTATCTCTGCGAGTAATCTTACTTTTAGTTCTAACTATTACACCTTTTACAACTTGTCCTTTTTTAACCTTAGAACCAGGTATCACACTTGTAACAGATAATACTACAATATCGCCGATACCAGTAATCATATGCTTCGATCCGCCCAAAACTTTTATACATCTAGCGTATTTTGCACCGGAATTGTCGGCAACTACTAGATTAGTCTGCATTTGAATCATGTCAATTAAGAATTTTTTTTAATAATATTAATCACAGCCCATCTTTTTCTTTTAGAAATAGGCTTACAAGGCTGAATTACAACCTCATCATTAACTTCAACTTCCATATTATCAATACTAACAAGGTATTTTTTTTTGCTTGTAATGTATTTAGCATAAACTGAATGTTTTTTGTATTCACTGCATTCTACTTTAGCAGTAGCTTTATCTATTATTTTTAATATTCTAGCGTTCATTTTATTTAACTTTCTTGTTAATTTTAGTGTATAATCTAGCTATTTCTTTCTTTTTTTGTTTAAAATCTTTAAAAGACATAACATCTCCCGAAGAATGTTTTATTCTCATAGAAATTATATCTTTTTTTAATTTTACTATATCTGTTAATGCAGATTTAATCTCTTCAACTTTCATAGAATTAGTTAAATTTAATAACTTTTGCCTTTATTGGTAACTTAGCAGTTGCTTTTTGTAAAGCCTCAATAGCTATATTATCGTTAACACCATCTATTTCAAATAGTATTCTACCTGGCTTAACCTTAAATACATAATACTCTACGTTACCTTTACCGCTACCCATTCTTACCTCTGCTGGCTTTTTTGTTATAGGAGTGTGGGGAAATATTCTTACCCAAAGCTTACCAGATCTTTTCATATATCTAGTTATCACCTTTCTTGAAGATTCAATTTGTCTTGAATTAATTTTGCCAGGCTCAAGAGCTTTCAAGGCAAACATTCCAAAAGATATTTTATCTCCACTTGAGGTTGCACCCAATATCTTTTTGCCACCTTTTTGCGCTTTTCTATATTTTGTTTTAGCAGGAACTAACATTTTATTTTTAAATAATATTACTTATGAATCCTTAAAACCAGTATAAACCCAAACTTTAACTCCGATTACACCATAAGTGGTATAAGCATTTGCTATAGCGTAGTCTATTTTAGATCTCAATGTATGTAAAGGAATAGAGCCTTCTTTATACCACTCTGTTCGAGCTATTTCAGCACCAGAAAGCCTACCCGAGCAACTAACTTTAATTCCTTTTGCACCCTGCTTTATAGCAGCCTGCATAGATTTTTTCATAACTTTTTTAAACGCAGCTCTGTTCTCAAGCTGCTTAGCTATATTTTGAGCAACAATAGATGCATTAATCTCAGGCTTGTTTATTTCAACTATTTTTACATCAACACTAGTACCAGATATTTTTTGTATAGATTTGTTTATTTTTTCTATATCTAAACCTTTCTTACCTATCAATACTCCTGGTTTAGAAGTTTTGATAATAAGATTAATTTTATCAGACGGTCTTTCAATAATGATACTACCTATACCGCAATGAGAGTAATTTTTTTTAATAAAGCTACGAATTTTTAAATCGTTAATAAGTTTCTTTGAGTAGTCTCTACTATCGCACCAGACTGAGCTCCAGTTTTTATTATTTATTAATCTAAAACTTATTGGATTAACTTTTTGACCCACTTTTAACTCCTATTTTGTTATTTTTACTTTTTCTGCTTTTACTTTTTTGGTAGAAGGCTTTTTTTCTTCTTCAACCTCAGAAAGTATAACCCTAATATTACTAAAGGTCTTAAGAATTCTACTCGACCTTCCTCTTCCTCTAGTATGAAATCTTTTCATAACAAGGGATTTGCCAATATTTATTTCTTTAATACATAAATTATCAATATCCATATTATGATTGTTTTCAGCGTTAGCTGCTGCTGATTTAATTAAATCAATTAATATTGATGAAAGTTTTAGCTTAGAAAAAGTAAGAAGCTTAATAGCTTCACTCACTTTTAATCCTCTGACAGGCCTCGCCACTCTACATACTTTTAAAGGGCTAGATTTTACAGATTTTAAATATGCAATTGCATTATTAGTCATTTATAGCTCCTTAATTTATTTCTTAGTCACTTTTTTATTTCCAGCATGACCGTAGAACGTTCTAGTTGGAGAAAATTCACCTAGCTTATGACCAATCATGGCCTCTGTTACTGATACGGAAACAAATTTTTTACCATTGTACACAGCAAAATTCATACCAATAAAATTTGGTAATATAGTAGATCTTCTTGACCAAGTTTTTATAACTTGATTTTTAGAAGATTTTGCATTTTCGATGACTTTTTTAAGTAAGTAGCCATCAACAAAAGGTAATTTCCAAACTGATCTAGACATAAAAATTATTTACTTCTTCTTGATTTTACTATTAAAATATTAGATTTCTTAAATCTTTTTCTGGTGATTTTTCCTTTAGCTGACTTACCAGTAGGAGATACTGGATGTCTACCGCCTGATGTTTTCCCTTCACCACCACCATGTGGATGATCTACGGGGTTCATAGCAACGCCGCGAACAGATGGTCTGATACCCAACCATCTCGATCTACCAGCCTTGCCAGTAACGGTGTTTTTATTATCAACATTCGAAACAGAACCTATAGTAGCCATAGCTAGCATAGGAAACATTCTAATTTCACCTGATTGCATCTTAACAAGTGCATAACCGCTATCTTTACCAACTAATTGCGAATAACAGCCAGCAGCCTTAGAAACTGCACCACCTCTGCCTGGTTTTAACTCAATGTTATGTATTATTGTACCAATTGGTATATGAGATAAAGGCATAGCATTTCCTATCTTGACATCTATTAAGTCTCTAGAAGAGGATATTTTGTCGCCTATTTTCATCTTGTGAGGAGCTAAAATATAAGAATACACCCCATCATCATATTTTATTAGAGCTATAAAGGCAGTTCTGCAAGGATCATATTCTATTCTTTCAACGGTGGCGATTATATCATACTTATTTCTTTTAAAGTCAACTATTCTTAGAGATTTTTTATGTCCAGAAGATCTTCTGCGAACTGTTATTGAACCAGAATTATTTCTACCAGCTTTTTCATTCTTCTTAATAGTTAAGGATTTATAAGGAGATCCTTTCCATAATTCTTCCCGAGATACTGTAACGAGATATCTTAGAGAAGGTGTTACTGCTTTATAGTTTTTTAGAGCCATGGTTAGTTAAAATTTATTGATTTACCTTTTTCAACGGTTATTAGTGCTTTTTTATAGCCAGATTTAGCGCCTTTAAAACCTCGAAAACGTTTTTGCTTTGGCTTTACATTAACTATATTAACGGCAACAACTTTAATATTATATAATTTAGATATTATAGAAGAGATTTCTTTCTTACAAGCATCACCACTAACTTTAAATACATATTTACCGTCAGCCAATAATTTGTTTGACTTTTCGGTGTATATTAGAGATTTAATCTTATCCAAATTTATGCTATTTATCATTTTTTAAAGAATCTAAAAATTTAGTATCAAAAACCTTTTCATCTAAAATTAAAAAATTATGCCTTATAATATCATAAACATTTATAAAGCTATAATTTATCACGTTAACTTTCGAAAGATTTGAAGAGGCTTTAAGTAATGATTTACTAAAAGAATCGCAAACTATTAAAACAGAATCCAATGAGTTACTTTTTAATATTTTTGCTAATTTTGCTGTTTTAATATCAACTTTATCAAATTCTTTGGCAATTATAAGCTTTTTATTATTAATTTTATCTTTAATCGAATTAATAATAGCGCTTCTTATTATCTTTTTTGGCAGCGAATGTTCAAAGGATCTTGATTTAGGTCCGTGACAAGTTCTTCCGCCAACAAATTGAACGGATCTTTTACTTCCTTGCCTAGCATTACCAGTGCCTTTTTGCTTGTATGGTTTCTTAGTACTGCCTGATATCTCGCTCATATCTTTAGTATTAGCAGAGCCAGATCTTCTTTTAGCAAGTTGCCAGTTCGTAACTCGAGACATTGAAAAAATGTCACGAAAGTTAATGCTAAGATTCTCAATTTTAGCTTTCTTAGAGCTAGATTGGCCATCAGCTAAATTTATTATTTTTAGATCAGTCATGGTTAATAATTATTCTTAAATCTTAATACAACATCTTTACCAGCAGATCCAGGAACGGCTCCTTTAACTGCAATATAAGATTCTTCTTCACTAATATAAAGAACTTCAAGATTTTTTACGGAAACTTTTTTAACACCCATATGCCCTGCCATTTTTTTTCCTTTCATTACCTTTCCTGGATCTTGACATTGACCAATTGAACCATGAGATCTATGAGATATTGACACGCCATGAGTAGCCTCGAGACCTCCAAATCCCCATCTTTTCATTCCTCCAGCAAAGCCTTTCCCTATTGAAATACCACTAATTGATATTTTATCTCCTTTTTTAATAAGAGAGTTAAACTTTATTGAATCACCAATTTTAAAATCTTGGTTATTTTTTACTTTTGATTTATGAAGCTTTTTGTATAATGGTAAATTCTTTTTTATAAATTTACCGGCAACGGGTTTTTTTAGTTTTTTTGCATTATCACATTTATCAAAAGCTAAAACAATACTAGCTTGCTCTTGTGAAGAATTATCATAATCATAAACAATATTATCATACATATAAATCATAGTTAATGGTACGCAAGAACCATCTTCATTATACATATGAGTCATACCCATTTTTTTACCTAAAAATTCTAACATTTTATTACTTACTCCTTCTATTTTTTAGATCCGTTGATAGCTATTCTAATATTAACACCTGCAGACAAGTTAAGCTTCATTAAAGCATCAACTGTTTGCGGAGTTGGAAATATGATAAGCAATCTTTTTGAAGATCTGATCTCAAACTGTTCTCTCGAATCTTTATCAACATGAGGGCCTCTGATAACACAAAATTTCTCAATTTTAGTTGGCAATGGTACAGGACCTTTTATTATTGCTCCAGTTTTTTTAACTGTATTGATTATTTCAACCATCGATCTATTTAAAACCGCTTGATCAAAAGACTCTAGAACTATTTTGATATTCTCTTTCTTCATATTAATTTAATAAACCTATGCCAAAACTTTACTTACTACTCCTGCACCTACTGTTCTACCACCCTCACGAATGGCAAATCTTAGACCTTCTTCCATAGCTATAGGGCATATTAACTCAACTGTTAATTTGACATTGTCTCCTGGCATAACCATCTCAACATCGCTAGGTAATTCAACAGATCCAGTAACGTCAGTTGTACGGAAGTAGAATTGTGGACGATAATTTTTGAAGAATGGAGTGTGTCTACCACCTTCTTCTTTAGTTAATATATAAACTTCACATTCAAATTTTACATGAGGAGTTATAGTACCTGGTTTACATAATACTTGACCACGCTCAACATCTTCTTTTTTAGTACCACGCAATAAAACACCAGCATTATCACCTGCTCTTCCTTCATCTAGAAGTTTTCTAAACATTTCAATACCTGTGCAAGTTGTTTTTTGGGTATTTCTTATACCAACAATCTCAACTTCTTCGTTGACTTTGATTATACCGCGCTCTATACGACCAGTAACAACAGTACCACGACCAGATATAGAGAAAACGTCTTCGATAGGCATTAAGAATGACTGATCTACTGGACGAGATGGTTCTGGAATGAATGAGTCTACAGCATTAGCTAATTCTTTCATAGCACCTTCACCAATATCAGATTCTTCGCCTTCTAGAGCTTTCAATGCAGATCCTTTTATAATAGGAACATCATCTCCTGGGAAATCGTATTTGCTTAATAGTTCGCGTATTTCCATTTCTACTAGTTCTAATAGCTCTGGATCATCTACCATGTCAACTTTGTTAAGGAATACTACTATGGCAGGAACGCCAACTTGTTTAGCTAATAATATATGTTCACGAGTTTGAGGCATAGGACCATCAGCAGCAGAAACTACTAAGATAGCTCCATCCATTTGAGCTGCACCAGTTATCATATTTTTTACATAATCAGCGTGACCTGGACAGTCAACGTGGGCGTAATGACGATTTTCAGTTTCATATTCAACGTGAGCGGTGTTAATAGTTATACCACGCTCTTTTTCTTCTGGAGCGGCATCTATTTGATCATAACCACGCTTTTCAGCCATACCTTGTTTAGCTAAGTAAGAAGTAATAGCAGCAGTTAGAGTAGTTTTACCATGATCAACGTGTCCTATAGTACCTATGTTAACATGTGGTTTATTACGCTCGAAAGTTTGTTTAGACATATTCGCTTATACAATTAAAAACTATTAAAATAAAATAGACAAGGATTTACCTTGTACGTGGTTAAAACATTAAATTAACCTTAAAAAACAGCAAAATTACTAAAAGCAAACCAAGATTAACTTAAAGAAATTTTATCACTCTATTATGCTTAAATAGCAAAAAAATAAATTAAGGAAATGCATCTTAATTAGATGATGATTTATTTTGCAAGGAGTTTTTTTTATTTTAAAGAAACTTATTAAAAATAAAACAAAAAGATAATTAAAAAATCAAAATAACGCGACACAAATGACATAGAAAGATTTAGCTTTCAAATAATTTGAACTACAAATGACACAAAAATTACGAAGTAATTTTGAGTAATACCAATTCCCACCTAAAAAAACATATACAAAAACTAAACAATCTGACTTTATCTTTTTGGCCAAAAATTGCAAAAAGCCTTAAGTCCTATAGGTATAGGACTTGCATTTTTTATAATTTTTATCTTAAAAAATATTTTGTCATATTGTTTATTTTTAGATGGGAATTGGTATAATTTGTAACTTACTACAAAATTAAGACCCCTGCGAATCGCATCAATTCCT
>JALQXY010000044.1 GCA_023262945.1 Rickettsiales bacterium
GTTGCCACAGATCCCAAAAAGAAGGAAAAGTTGGACGGACTGAAAGCAAATGATTTGCTCGAAAACAATGAAACTGAAATCTATTAGATGATTGTGCGTGCTATCGACTCTGTCGATCTCCAAAATTGGGCCAGAGAAGTTGTAGGAATTCCTAACATAATTAAAGATAAACTTTGATATAATACCAATTCCCACCTAAAAAACATATATAAAAACTAAACAATCTGACTTTATCTTTTTGGCTAAAAATTGCAAAAAGCCTTAAGTCCTATAGGCATAGGACTTGCATTTTTTACAATTTTTATCTCAAAAATATTTTGTCATATTATTTAGTTTTTATATATGTTTTTTAGGTGGGAATTGGTATTATATCCTACTTTTAATTAGGTTTGATATTAGAAAATTTATTTTAAATCATTATTATAAATAATTTTGCAAGGAATCACTTACAAAAATCAAATTTTATTTATCTTTGCAACGTTAATTATTGTGATTGCAATATTTGAATTTAGCAATCTAGATATATTAATTCAGAACTATTTTTATAATTTCTCAAACAAAGAATGGATAATTAACAGGGATAACAAATTATTAAAATTTTTTTTCTATGATGGAATTAAAATATTATTAATCGCCTTATTAATATTGATATTTCTTGGATTAATCTTTTTTAGAAAAAATAAATTAATTCAAATTTATCGAAATGGATTCATTATAGTGCTATTTTCTGGAATATTGATTCCTTGCTCAATTGGAATTTTAAAAAAAATTACCAAGACACCTTGCCCTAAAAATATCTCGTATTACGATGGAAATCATCCTTATATAAAAGTTTTTCAAAAATATCCCGAGCTTTTCAAAAAAAGAGTTAATTGCTGGCCTGCCGGTCATGCCAGTGTTGGTTTTTCTTTTTTATCATTGTTTTTTTTATTTAAAAAAACACGAAATAAATTATTATCATTTATTGCCGCTTTAATAATTGGCTTTATTATGGGAATTTATAAGATGCTAATTGGTGATCACTTTATAAGTCACACGATAATAACAATGATAATTTCTTGGCTAGTCATTTTAATTGTTGCATCAATAACTAAAAAAATATTTCAAAATGAAAAAAGATAATAATGACATTCGTTATGAAGTTTATCGTAAACTAATTCATTTAAGCTCCTTATGGATGGTATGTGCAATATATTTTCTGGATAAAAAAACATCTTTATCTATCTTTGCCTTTCTTGCCTTATCTATCTTTGCAATAGAATTACTTCGTAAGCATTTATCGTCAATCAAATCAATTTATAACTTTCTTTTTGGTAAAATTCTTAGAACTCACGAAGATAAAGGCAAACTATCTGGTGCCTTTTTTGTTTCTCTGGCTGCTTTTATAGTTACGCTAGTTTTTTCTAAAATAATTGCGGCCTCATCTTTAGCTGTGATGCTTATATCTGACAGTTTTGCTGCTTTGATTGGAAAAAAATTCGGCTCACATAAAATATTAAATAAATCAATCGAAGGCAGCTTATCATTTTTTATTTCAGCTATTTTTGTAATATCAATCTTTTATGACTTTAAGGTTTATTTTATTGGCATTATACTCACCGCATTATTTGCAACAACTACTGAGCTTTTTGCCACAAAACTTAGAATTGACGACAATTTAACCATATCACTCTCTACAGCAATTTCTTTAATGATATTAATTTAAAAAATGAAACAATTAAAAGATTACAATTTATACGTCTTAAAAAGAATATTGCCAATGGCAATTATCTTTTTTTCTTTTCAATTCTTAATTAGACTTAGCTTCATTATTTGGGAATTTCAAAATATTGAAATAACCTTCTTTGAAATTGTTAAATTGTTTTTTATTAGCTCTTGGTTTGACTTAACAACATTTTCATTCTTTCTTATTCCTTATATTTTATATCTAATATCTTTACCTTACAAATTTCACTTAGGAAAAATAGACCGCATTCTTACCAAAATTTGCTATTTCATTTTAATTTACTTACTAACTTACGATGTTGTTGCAGAATGGATTTTCTGGGACGAATTTAATGTTAGATATAATTTTATTGCGGTTGATTATTTAATTTATACCGATGAAGTTTTAGCCAACATATGGCAATCATATCCTGTTATTTGGCTTTTAATAGCTATCGCTTTATTTTCTTTGGCAATATTTTATTTAATAAAAAATTTACTACTTCTCAATCTTTCAAAAAAGATATTTTATTTTAGAAGCAGATTAGCGCATGGTTTGATTTATAGCTTTTTAACTATATCGCTATTCCTTGCATCAGACCCTCATCATTCAGAAATTTCTATCAATAATCATGTTAATGAAATCGCTAAAAATGGTATTTTCAGCCTTTTTTCTGCTTTTCGTAACAATGAATTGAATTATGATAAATTTTATCTAACTTCTTACAAAGATAAAAATTTACCACACATTCAAGATTTATTAAACAAAAATAAAGATAAAATAATCTTCACTTCTGAAGATAAAAATGATATTACTAGACTTATACCAGGAAATGACAAAGAGCAGAAAAAAAACGTTATTGTTGTCATGATTGAAAGTTTCAGCGCTGATTTTATGGATAAATTTGGCGGCAAAACTTTTGGTAAAGGGTTGACTCCTAATCTAGACAAACTCGCTGATGAATCTTTATTTTTCACCAAATTTTACGCAACTGGTACTAGAACGGTTAGGGGAATGGAGGCAATTACCCTTGGCATTCCACCTACACCAGGAAGATCAATTGTAAAAAGAAAAAACAATGAAAACCTAGCTTCTATTGGATTTGTTTTTAAAGATCGAGATTACGATACAAAATTTATCTATGGCGGTTATGGTTATTTTGATAATATGAATTATTTTTATGAAAATAACGGCTTTGATATTATTGATAGATCAAAATTTACTAAAGAAGAGCAAACCTTTGCTAACGCTTGGGGCTTATGTGATGAAGATTTATTTAACAAAACAATAAAAGAAGCAAATAAATCATATCAAGATAATCAAAAATTTATGTATATGGTAATGACAACATCGAATCATCGGCCTTACACATTTCCAAAAAATGATGCAAACATTCCCACTAAAGGAGGAAAAAGACCAGCCGGCATAAGATACACGGATTATGCTATAGGTAAATTTCTAGAAAAAGCAAAGAAACAAGATTGGTTCAATGATACTGTTTTTGTTTTTATCGCCGATCATACAGCTGGTAGCGCAGGCAGATTAGAATTGACTGAAGAAAAATATCATATACCATTATTAATCTATTCGCCCTCTTTTATAAAAGCGAATAAATTTAATAGATTAACAAGTCAAATTGACTTTGCGCCAACATTACTCGGCTTACTAAACTTCTCTTATTACAGTCGTTTTTATGGTCAAGATGTTCTAAATGACAAAGATTACAAACCCCACTCATTTATCGGCACTTATCAGAAAATCGGTTATAAAAAAGACGGGATTTTAACTATCTTAAAACCAAAAAAGACTTTTGCACAATATGATGAAGATGGTAACCTACTTAGTGATGTAAATGAAAAATTACTACTAGAAACTATTAGCTACTATAATCACGCATCCGGCTGGAGAGAAAATTTCAAAAAAATTAATACCAAATCTCATCCCTAAAAGATAGATTTGCTAGTTTTTAACTTTGTTTTTTATTAGACTTTTTTCAAAACAATAAAATCTTGAGTAATTTGTAGGCATTAAAAATTTTTGGAATTTTATCATACACTGTATACATGAATTTCAAAAATTTTTAATAACGACACAAATAACGCAAAAATTAAGAAGTAATTTTGAGTAATTTGCAACTTATACCAATTCCTATCTAAAAATAAACAATATGACAAAATATTTTTTGAGATAAAAATTGTAAAAAATGCAAGTCCTATACCTATAGGACTTAAGGCTTTTTGCAATTTTTAGCCAAAAAGATAAAGTCAGATTGTTTAATTTTTATATATATTTTTTAGGTGGGAATTGGTATTGCTGCAAATAAATTAATTGTAAATAAAATTGCCAAAATTTAGCAGTTACGCAAGAAGTCTATTTAAATTTTAAATATTTTTTACATAATTTATTACAGCTTGATAAGACCTATCTACATTCTGCGCAATTTTCTTAATCTTTGCTTGCGATAAATTTATCTGATTTTGCGAAAGAATAGCGGAAAGTAAATATTTTATCGAATCCAGTGAGAGATTTTCAATCGTTGCGCTAGGTATATTTTTAAGACGCGAAGTTAGATCTTTTAACTTAAAGTTAACAAAGCTTGATAAAGCTAGCACAATAAATATTTGCCTTTCTTGAGAAAAATTAATCAATCTAAGTAAAACCTCATCTTCCAAACAGTCTGCATTTTCAATAATATAAAGATTGTGCTTTTTTAATGAGGCTAGAAATTCCAAATCATTAATTTTATCATGATCAAGAAAATTAATATTTTGATTATTGCAATTATTTGCAGCAAAATTCTTTAATAGATAATTTTTTCCGCAATCCAATGAGCCTTTGATTATAATATTAGAAAAAGACTCTTCTTTAAAATCTGCAACATTTTGTACCCTTTGATAGAATTTCTGTAATAATTTTACGGCATTTTTATTTTCAGGCAGCTCTACAAAATTATCATTGATTTTATTAAAAAGCAAACTCAGCTGCATCTATTCAATAACTTTTGGTACAGTAAAATAATTATAGTTCGCGTTTGGTGCATTTTTCAAAACATCTTCTTGAGTATCATTTCTAGAAATTTCATCTTGAAACATTTCTAAATTCATTTCGTTAACATTCATTAATGGCTCAACATTATCAACGTTAATTTCATTTAATTTATCAAACCAATTAATAATATTATTAAGCTGCTCAATAAGATGAGGCTCTTCATCTTTTAATACTTCTATCTTAGCCAGGTTAGCTATTTTTTGTATTTTCTTAGAATCTATTATATCTTTTAACATTGAATAAAATTAACATTACAAAACTATTTTCATAAAACACAAGAATTGTTAAAAATCAAAGCATTTCTTTAAGATAGATTTGATAATTTTGTTGGTTTACACAAATAACTACCAATTCCCACCTAAAAAACATATAAAAACTAAACAATCTGACTTTATCTTTTTGGTTAAAAATTGCAAAAAGCCTTAAGTCCTATAGATATAGGACTTGCATTTTTTACAATTTTTATCTTAAAAAATATT
>JALQXY010000094.1 GCA_023262945.1 Rickettsiales bacterium
TTATGATAAAAAAATTTTAGTGCACTTTTTGATGCATGAATCTTTTTTATCGTAGCTAGATATAATATGAGATAATGGCATAAATTAATTTTTTATTGACGGTTTTGGGTTAAGTCTATTTCTTAAAAAATGTTATCAATATCAAAAATCTTTAACGGTAATTGTGAATTTCTATTTGGCGCTCATAATTATTCACAAATACCAAAATCGCATTATCCAGAATTGGCCTTTATTGGCGCTTCTAATGTTGGCAAATCTAGCTTGATTAACACCTTATTGCAACAAAAGATTGCTATAGTTTCTAACACTCCCGGAAGAACAAGGCAACTTAATTTCTTCAAAATAACTGGATTTAAAGACGGCTTTATAATTGTTGACATGCCTGGATATGGATTTGCTAAAGCCAGTGATAAAGATATCAAGCATTGGCAAAAATGTTCTTTTGAGTATTTAGCGCAAAGAAAAAATCTACAAAGAGTTTTTTTATTGATCGATCCTAAAAAAGATCTTAAAGAATCTGACCTTGAAATGATTAATAATTTTAACACTTTAGCTATTTCATTTCAAATAATTCTCACTAAATGCGATAAAATATCTCGCCAAGAACAAGAAAATTTTATCAATAAATTACAAAATATTAGCAAAAAATGGCCAGCCTTTTTTAATCAAATTATAATTAGCAGCAGCAGCAAAAATTATGGCATTAAAGACTTGCAGTATAGTATCTTAGAAATATTAAAATTTTTATGAAAAGCATAATTGTAATTATTTTAATCACGAATTTAATAATTTTAACTCTAGCATTTTTATTAAATAGCACTACTTTAAAAACCGAATCAGGCTCAAAATTAAAAAACAAACTTAATGACAAACAACTCTCAAAATCAGTCGAATAATATAATAAACATTCTTAAGTCTTACGAAGAACTAACGCCAAGACAAATAGTAGAAGAGCTTGATACTTATATCATTGGACAGAGTGAGGCCAAAAAATCTGTTGCTATAGCTTTAAGAAATCGCTATCGTCGTAAATTGGTGGATTCACCTTTACGAGAAGAAATAATGCCAAAAAATATCTTAATGAGCGGCCCTACTGGAGTTGGTAAAACAGAAATAGCTCGCCGCTTAGCAAAGTTAGCTAACGCCCCTTTTATCAAAGTTGAAGCCACAAAATTCACTGAAGTTGGCTATGTTGGTCGCGATATTGACTCAATAGTTCGTGATTTGGTTGATGTTGCGGTAAAAGAGGTTAAAATCAACATGCGTAAAAATGTTCAATCTAAAGCAATAAAACAGGCAAAGAAACGTATCTTAGATGTTTTGCTTGGAAAAACTGCTCAAAAAGAAACCAGAGAAAAATTTAGCAAAATGCTAGATGATGGGCAGCTTAACGACAAAGAAATAGAACTCGACATCATAGATTCTAGCTCTTTCTCAACTAGTTTTGATGTTCCAGGAGCGCATATTGGTATGATCAATCTTTCTGATATGATTGGCAAAGTAATGGGTGGTGAAAAGCGTAAAAAATCGCGCATGACAGTAGAAGATGCCATGAAAAATCTTATCGCTGAAGAATCTGATAAAATGATTGACGAAGATAAAATTATCAAGAACGCCATATCATCAGTCGAAAATGATGGAATAGTTTTTATTGATGAAATTGACAAAATTTGTACCAAATCAAATATGCGCGGAGGCGAAGTTTCAAGAGAAGGCGTACAAAGGGACTTACTGCCTCTGGTTGAAGGTACAACAATTAGCACTAAATATGGCCTAATAAAAACTGATCACATATTGTTTATTGCTTCTGGAGCATTTCACATAGCCAAGCCATCAGATTTGTTGCCAGAATTGCAAGGTCGCTTCCCTATTAGAGTAAAATTAAAACCTTTAACAGAAAATGATTTGGTACAAATATTAATTGAACCTAAATCTAGTCTAATAAAGCAATATTGTGCTCTTATTGGCGTTGAAAATATTGAGTTAAAATTTACTAATGACGGAATAAAACAAATAGCAAAATTAGCCCATAAAGTTAATAACGAAATTGAAAATATAGGAGCTCGCCGCCTTCACACTATGCTGGAAAAAATTCTTGAAGAAGTTAGTTTTGGCGCTAATGAAATGAAAAAAGGGACTTTAATCAAAGTTGATAAAAAATATGTTGATAAATATGTCGGAGACATAGTTTCGTCAAAAAGCGATCTTTCAAAATTTATTCTGTAAAGCCTTATGATTTCTAGATATTCAAGACCAGAACTCGTTAATATTTGGTCACAAGAAAACAAATATAAAATATGGTTTGATATTGAAATATATGCTCTTGAGGCTTTAGAGCAAATCAATATCGCGCCTCAAGGAACCGCCGCAAGAATTCGTCATAATTTTGAAAAATCAGGTGGCAAATTCAATCCCCAAAGAATCGATGAAATTGAATCAACAACTAAACATGATGTAATCGCTTTTTTAACTCATTTAGCGGAATTGGTTGGTGAAAATTCTCGCTTCATACATTACGGCATGACAAGCTCAGATGTTCTTGATACTTGTCTTTCCGTGCAACTTAGTCAAGCGTCAAACATCTTAATTAAAAATATCGAAGATTTATTACAAGCTATAAAAAGCCAAGCATTTGCTCATAAAGACACTATTTGCGTTGGCAGATCTCACGGAATTCACGCCGAACCAGTCACTTTTGGTCTAAAAATGGCACGCTTCTATGCCGAGTTTGATCGCAACCTAAAAAGATTAAAAAATGCTCATCAAGAGATAGCTGTTTGCGCTATATCTGGTGCTGTAGGTACTTATGCCAATATAGATCCTTTTGTTGAAAAATACGTTGCTCAGAAATTAAATCTTGATATCGAAACAGTTTCTACTCAAGTAATACCAAGAGATCGTCACGCCAATTTCTTTGCAACTCTTGCTATTATTGCTTCATCAATTGAAAATATAGCAGTAGAAATTCGTCACCTGCAAAGAACCGAGGTTTTAGAAGTTGAGGAGTTCTTTAGTAAGGGTCAAAAAGGTAGCTCAGCCATGCCTCATAAAAGAAATCCTGTTTTGAGTGAAAATTTAACCGGTTTAGCACGAATAGTTAGAAGTGCGGTTACACCCGCCCTTGAAAATGTTGCCCTCTGGCATGAAAGAGATATTTCTCACTCTTCAGTTGAAAGAATGATTGCACCTGATTGTACGATAACTCTGAATTTTGCCTTAGTAAGGCTAACAAATTTAGTTGAAAATCTACTAATCTATCCTGAAAAAATGCGTCAAAATCTTAATCAACTTGGAGGATTGGTTTTTTCACAAAGAGTTTTATTAACCTTAATTGAAGAAGCAAAAATATCACGGGAAGATGCTTATAAAATAGTTCAAAGCAATTCCATGAAAGTTTGGTCAAAACAAGCAAGCAGCTTCTTAGATCTATTAAAGCAAGATGAACTTGTAGTTAAGAAGTTAGGAATAGAAAAACTTGAATCTCTTTTTGATGAATCATATCATACTAAAAATATCGATTATATTTTTAGCAAAGTTTTTGGCACTAAGTAATAGCAATTTCCTTTCTTTAAAGCTATGGTTTATGACATTTTCACAAACCCAAATCCGTCGATAGAAAGCTGATTTATACCATCATTGCCTTATCTAAAAATGTATAATAATTTAAACCAAAATCGGTATAGAAAATTTTTACTAATACCAATTTCCATCTAAAAATGAACAATAAATATTAAGTAATTAGGTATTTAATTTACAAAAATATCATTAAACCGCATCAAAATTCTTAGTTTTGTAATCTTTAGCTTGCTTTCCAAGTAATATCTCATTATGAGCTGAGCCAGCTGGAATCATAGGAAAAACATTTTCCGACCTCTCTACGATGCAGTTAAATAATACTGGACCATCATGATCAATCATTTCTTTTATTTTACCTTCCAATTCATTGGGGTTGCAACAAGTTATACCTTTGATGTTAAAAGATTCGGCCAATTTCATAAAATCTGGTAGAGACTTCATATAAGATTGACTTTCTCTTTTTTCATATATCAATTCTTGCCATTGACGCACCATTCCCATATATTGATTATTAACAACAAATATTTTTATTGGTAAATCGTACTGTCTAATGGTTGATAATTCTTGCATATTCATTAAAAAAGAAGCATCTCCACTAACGCAAACTACTAAATCTTCTGAATTGGCAATTTGAGCTCCTAAAGCCGCAGGAATACCATATCCCATGGTTCCTAAACCTCCAGAAGTAAGCCATTTATTAGGTTTGTTAAATTTAATATATTGCGCTGCCCACATTTGATGCTGACCAACATCGGTAGAAACAAAAGGTTCATATTTAAGAGTTAATTCATTTAGTTTTTGTAAAGCAAATTCTGGCTTTATAACTTTATCACTATTTTTATAGGATAGAGAATCTATTTCTTGCCAATGCTTGATTTGACTCCACCAAATCTTGATATAATCCTTATTGATTTCAGATTGGCGATTTTTTATTTCTTTAATTATCTCAGATAAAGCTAAAAATGCATCACAATTGATGGAAACATCGACAGTAATAATTTTATCAATTGAGCAATCATCGATATCAATGTGAATTTTCTTAGAATTAGGTGAGAAGCCGCTTACTTTACCAGTCACACGATCATCAAACCTAGCGCCAACATTAATCATAACATCGCAATCATACATTGCCATATTTGCTTCATAAGTTCCATGCATTCCAAGCATGCCAATAAATTGCTTATTCGATGCTGGAAAAGCTCCTAAACCCATCAAGGTTGAAGTAATTGGATAATTTAACAACACAACCAACTCTCGCAGCAATTCACAAGCTTTATCGCCAGAATTAATTACTCCACCTCCAGTATAAAATATAGGTTTTTTAGCGTTTAATATTAAATCGGCTGCGGCTTTAATAGAATTTTTGTCTATTTTATGTGAATTTTTTACTATTTGATAAGATGGACGATTTATATTTATTTTTCCATTATATTTGCCGATAGCATTTTGTATGTCTTTAGGAATATCAATAAGAACTGGCCCTGGCCTTCCAGTTCTAGCAATATGAAATGCCTCATGCATTATATAGCCTAAATCATTAACGTCCTTAACCAGATAATTGTACTTTGTACATGAACGAGTTAATCCAGTAATATCAGCTTCTTGAAAACCGTCTGTACCTATAATAGAAGTAGCTACTTGACCAGAAATACAAACTAATGGAATTGAATCCATATAAGCATCGGTTAAGCCAGTAATAGTGTTAGTAGCACCCGGTCCAGAAGTGACAGTAATCACTCCTACCTTATTACTTGATCTAGCATATCCCTCAGCAGCATGGGCTGCTCCTTGTTCATGCCTCGTTAATATATGGTTTATCTTATCTTGCTTGTAAAGCTCATCATAAAATGGCAAAATGGCACCACCAGGATATCCAAAAATATTAGTTACTCCTTCATTTATTAAGGCTTCGATAATGATTTTGGCACCGCTTAATTCTTTTATTGAATTTGCTTTTTTACTGGACATAGCTAACTTTATTTTAAATAATCTTTACTTAATTAATACTATTGAAAAAAAATTCAATAATCACTTAATTCAAAAAATAAGCAATTATTTTTATAACTAAAATATATACCAAATTTTATCTTTAATTGATTTAAAAAAAGATAGAGTTAAAAGTTAAAATAGCTTATTTTTTTAATTATTATACCAAATCCCATCTTTAAATAAAATTATAACAAAATATTTTGAGATAAAGTCAGATTGTTTAGTTTTTATATGTTTTTTAGGTGGGAATTGTTATTAGTAGCATTATAGTAATAAACATTAGAGCAAAAGATAAATCATCAAGTATTTTTTGGAATAAACTTTTTAAATATCGTAATATATAGTTATGTCTCAAGATTTACCGATAAATATAGAAAAAATAATTGAGTGCCTACCGCATAGATATCCTTTTTTGTTAATAGATCGAATAAAGTCAGTTAAATTTGGTGAAGAAATTATTGCTATAAAAAATGTCACATTCAATGAACCTCATTTTACTGGACATTTTCCAGACAAACCAATAATGCCTGGGGTTCTTATTATTGAAGCCTTAGCTCAAGCTGGAGCATTGATGGTTACTACACAAGACTCTGTTGATACTAGAAATAAATTAGTTTATTTTATGTCAATTGATGGTGCAAAATTCAGAAAACCAGTAACACCTGGAGATGTTTTAGAGCTTCATGTAAAAAAAGAACACGCCAGAGGAAATGTATGGAAACTTGACGCAGTAGCCTATGTTGAAGGGAAAAAAGTCTCAGAAGCCAAACTATCAGCAATGATTGTTGATAAAAATAATAATTGATAAAATATTAGCATAGGTTATGGCAAATAAAATACATTCAACAGCGATTATTAACAATAAAGCTATCATAGAAGATGATGTTGAAATTGGACCTTATTGTATTATTGATGAAAATGTTAAGATTAACAATGGAACAAAATTAAAATCTCACATTGTTGTAGAAGGTGACACTGAAATTGGTAAAAATAATATCATTTATCCATTTGTTACAATAGGAGTTGCGCCACAAGATCTTAAATTTAAAGGTGAAAAATCAAAAACTATTATTGGCGATAATAACACGATCCGTGAGCATGTAACAATTCATCGTGGCACGCAAGACGGAAAAATGCTTACCAAAATTGGCAATAATTGTTTATTAATGGTTGGGGCTCATATTGCGCATGATTGCCATCTAGCTAATAATATAATACTAGCTAACAATGCTACATTAGCCGGTCATGTTACGATTGACGATAATGTGATAATTGGCGGTTTATCAGCTCTGCATCAATTTGTTAGAGTTGGAAAAGGAGCTATGATTGGCGGCATGTCGGGGATTGAAAATGATGTCATTCCTTATGGCTTGGCTATGGGAGAGAGGGCTTCCTTAGCTGGTTTAAATCTTGTTGGATTAAAAAGGGCCAAATATGATCGTCAAGATATTTTAGATTTGAGAGCATTCTTTAAAGATCTTTATAGTAACAATTCGCAAAGCTTAAATGAAAGAGTAAAAATTTTAGGTACAAAATATAACAACCCTCTAACTCAGAATATTTGTCAATTTATTCTTCGTGAAAGCGATAGATCTTTCCTGCCTTATAAAAAATAAAAATATGCGTGAAATCTGCCTCGATATAGAAACTACAGGACTTGACCCAAAGAAAGGGCATAAAATTGTTGAAATTGCCTGCATCGAACTTAATAATCGAGTTAAAACAAATAACCATTTTCATTATTACGTAAATCCAAGAAGAGACATGCCTCAAGAGGCTTTTGCTATTCATGGTATTTCTAGTGAATTTTTACAAGACAAACCTATATTTGATCACATCGCTAATAAATTTTTGGATTTTATCAAAGATTCAAAAATTATTATACATAATGCGGCTTTTGATAGTAAATTTTTAAATCACGAATTACAATTGATGGGGCTGCCCATACTTAATAAAGATAATATCATAGATTCTTTAATGATAGCGCGCAAAAAATTCCCTGGTGCGCCTGCCTCTCTTGATGCCTTATGTAAAAGATATGGTATAGATCTATCCAAAAGAACCCTTCATGGAGCATTACTTGATACAGAATTATTATGTGATGTATATATTGAATTAATGGGAGGCGCACAAGAAAATTTTAGATTCAATAATAAGAATAATAATGAACAAAAATTAAATAATTCAAATATTAGCAAATTATCCGAAAAGCCACAAAAAGTAACAAAAGAGATTAAACCGTCTGAAGAAGATTTAACAAATCATAAAAAATTCATTCTAGAAAATTTCAAAGAAAATCTATGGGATTATAAAGATAGCTAAAGTGCCTCAAATTGATCTTCTTTTTACAATTGCTATTGCTTTTATATTGGGTAATTTGCTGTTTATTTTTAATGATGCGGCATTTTTAGCAAATTCTACTCACGCCTTAATTATTCTAATTTTTGCAATTTCTGGTTTTATTATTTTTTATAACTCATATATCAGAAATTTCTATCTGACTTCCGCCATAATTCTTATAGGGGCATTTTATTGCTTATTTTATGATATAAATTTCATCAATCATAATGAAATAAAAAATAAGATTTATGTAATAGCTCATGGCAAGGTATTGTCATTATCTAAATACCAAAATAATAGAAATAATAGCAAAGGAATCAAAGTTACTTTACAAAATATAATTCTTGAAAAGTCTCCTTATTCTGCAAACAAAAATTCTACAAAAAAAACTCTTACAAAAAAAACTTCATCATCAAAAATATCACAAAATAAAATAATTAAAAAATTTATTAACGTTAAGAATTATCAAGCAATAGATCGTCAAAGCCAAGATAGACAAAAAAAATATCAAAATATTGAATGGCAAAAGATTGATAACAAAATAATTTATCCCGATCCACCCAAAAAAATATCTTTCATTATTCGTGATAATTATCTTAGCGAAAACATAGCTATTAATGACATTATTAGCTTTAAAGCTATGATTGAAAATGATTATAAAAAAGAATTTCCCGATGATTTTGATATAAATATCTACAATAAAAGCAAAAAAATAGGTGGATTTGGTATAGCTATAGGCAATGTAAAGATTATAGAGCGCAATAAAATCAACAATATTGATAGCTGGTTCTTGCAATTGCGTGACAAAATTTCACAAAGAATAATTAAAATTTTACCACAGAATCAATCATCTATTGCTTTAGCTTTACTAGTTGGTGATAAAAGTCATATTGCAGATAAAAATATGGAGCATATTAGAAATGCTGGATTAGCTCATCTTTTGTCAATTTCTGGCTTTCATATGGCTTTAGCTGGAGCTATATTTTTTACAATTACACGCTTCTTATTGTCGCGCAATGAATATATAACATTAAATTATGATATAAAAAAAATATCCGCTATTTTTGCCTTAATTGCTTGCTATTTTTATCTAAAGATAAGTGGTGAGTCAATTCCAGCTCAAAGGGCTTTTTTGGTAATATTTTTAACATTCTTTGCTTTCTTGCTAAGTAAAAAAATAAATTTAATTAGATTATTAGCGGTAATTGCCTTAACTATCGCAATCTCCAATCCTTATAATGTTGCCTCAATCGGTTTTTCGCTATCATTTATCGCTGTTTTTACTATTATTACAATTTGCAACAATAACAAAATTGAAAATCACCTAAAATCCAAATGGAATACCTCAATAATTTATATCAAAAATATTTTAAGCACCTCAATCGCCATTCAAATTATAACTATTCCTTTTTTATTGCACGCATTTGGCAAATTTTCAATTTTAAGTCCTATTGCTAATATTTTAGCTATTCCATTAACTAGTTTTATAATTATGCCTTTAGGATTTTTGTCGCTGTTTTTGATGCCATTACAAATAGATAAATATATTTTGTTGCTAATGGGGCAAGGGATTGATATTATAATCTATATAGCACAAGAAATCAGCAATATTAAATATTCTTATTTATCAACCGCTAAATTACCAGGTTTTGCTTTGTTAATTTCATTTTTTGGCATTATTTTAATCTCTTTAAAAGGAAAAATATTTAAAATAATTGGTTTAATAATATTTTTATTACCAATGATAAAAATTATAAATCACCAACAATATGATATCGCTTTTGATAATGAGCAAAAATTCTTTGCCATATATAATAAAGATAATGGTTTATATTTTTCAAAAAAATTAAGAGAGTCAAAGCAAAGAACTAGATGGTTAGAATATTTCTTGGAAAATGAATTTAAATATTTAACTCATTGTAAAAATTCATGTATTATTGATATTAAGGGCAAGAAATTTTATATATTAACTTCCCGAAATAAAATAACTAAAATTTGCCAACAAAAAGATTATGATATAATTGTTAATTTAAATCCAAATTATAAATTACCAGAATGCGTGCAAAATAAAGAAAAAATTGACAATATTGACTTCTATCAAAAAGGCGGTCATTTTATAAAAATAAAAAATGATAAGTTGATAATTGATTACACAAAATGGCAATAAACGAAAATCTCAATCCAATAAAGCTTCCACAAGAAAATTCTGAGAATATACTACGCCCTACCATATTTAACGATTTTCTAGGTCAGCAAAAACTTAAAGAGAACTTAAAGATATTTGTTAATGCTGCAAAAAAGCGCAAAGAATCATTAGATCACTCCTTATTTCATGGGCCACCGGGACTTGGAAAAACAACATTAGCACAAATAATTGCTCAAGAAATGAGTGCTGGTTTCAAGTCAACAGCAGGGCCTGTAATATCAAAATCTGGTGATTTAGCAGCAATTCTTACCAATTTGCAAGAAGGAGATGTGCTATTTATTGACGAAATACACCGTCTCAACAAAAATGTTGAAGAAGTTTTATATTCAGCAATGGAAGATTATAAGCTTGATATAATAATTGGCGAAGGTCCAGCAGCCAGAGCTATCAAGATTGATTTACCTAAATTTACCATAGTAGGCGCTACAACTAGAATTGGTCTAATTTCAAATCCTTTAAAAGATCGCTTTGGTATTCAAATGCGCCTTAATTTTTATACAGCAGCAGAACTACAATCAATTATTATTAGAGATGCAAAAATACTAAAAATTGCCATCGAACTTGAAGCAGCAAATGAAATAGCTAATCGATCACGAGGAACGCCAAGAATTGCCATCAGACTTTTAAAAAGAGTAAGGGACTTTGCCAATAATTTTAATGAAAATATCATTAATAAAAAAACCACTAATTACGCTCTAGAAAAATTAGAAATTGACAAAGTTGGTCTGGATAGCGCTGACCATCGTTATCTAGCATTTATTGCCAATAATTATCGTGGTGGACCAGTTGGCATAGACACTATTGCATCAGCTATTGGCGAAGAAAGAGATACTGTGGAAGACGCTATTGAGCCATATCTTATCCAGCAAGGCTTCATTGAGAAAACCCCACGTGGCCGCGTTCTAACCGATAAAGCCATAAAACATTTAAGTAACTATGAAATCTAAAAAAATCTTATTAATTATAACTGGAAGCATTGCCGCCTATAAAGTAATAGATTTAATTAGATTACTTAAAAAAAACGATTTTGAAGTAAATTGCATTCTTACCAAAGCAGCTCAACAATTTATCACTCCCCTACTCTGCTCAGCAATTTCAGGCACTAAGACTTATCACGATTTATTTAACGCCGACGATGAAATAGAGATGAATCACATTAATTTATCAAGACAGTGTGATTTAATTGTCATTGCCCCAGCATCTGCTGATTTTATCGCTAAATTAGCTCATGGATATGGTGATGATCTAGCTTCAACCGCTGTAATTGCTGCCAATAAACAAATAATAATAGCCCCAGCTATGAATGAAAAAATGTGGCATAATAAACAAAATGAACAAAATATTACCAAAATAAAAGAGTTAGAATTTAATGTTATAGAACCAGAGACCGATATTTTAGCCTGCGGCGAATATGGAATTGGTAAAATGGCTAATATTGAAACCATATTAAAAGAGATTTTACAATATTTTGACAATAAAAACTTATTGAAAGATAAGAAAATTTTACTAACCGGAGGTGGAACTATTGAGCCAATAGATCCAGTTAGATTTATTGGCAACCATTCCTCTGGAAATCAATCTATAACCCTTGCTAAAATATTAAATGAATTAGGGGCAAATGTAACTTTTATTGCCGCCAACATAAAACAGACAATACCTTTAAATAAAAATAAAATAATTCATTGCCAAACAGCAGATGAAATGTTTGAACATACTAAAAAAAACCTACTCGGACAAGATGTATTTATTGCTTGCGCTGCAGTTGCTGATTTTAAGGTCAAAAAAATATCAGCTAATAAAATAAAAAAAACTAACAATACTAACCCAATTATTGAACTTGAAGAAAATATCGATATCTTAAAATATGTTAGCAATCACAGGCAAAGACCAAAATTAGTTATTGGTTTTGCTGCTGAAGATAATAATATTGAAGATTATGCTAAACAAAAATTAAAAAATAAAAATTGTGATTTTATTATAGCCAATGATATAAAAAATGGTAAAATCTTTGGCAGCAAAGAGTCGCATGTTAAAATAATCAGCAAGAATGATATTCGAGATTTAGGTAAAATATCAAAAAAAGATTTAGCTTTAATTATAGCAAAAATAATTTCTTCTTAAAAGACGTTCAATAATCACCAACTACTACCGCTAAGTGACGCTGAGCAATCTAAGTTTTTAAGCTTTAACAACCAATTAATACCAATTCCCACCTAAAAAACATATAATACCAATTCCCATCTAAAAATGAACAATATGACAAAATATTTTTGAGATAAAAATTGTAAAAAATGCAAGTCCTATACCTATAGGACTTAAGGCTTTTTGCGATTTTTAGCCAAAAAGATAAAGTCAGATTGTTTAGTTTT
>JALQXY010000127.1 GCA_023262945.1 Rickettsiales bacterium
CTAACACGGGTGGTGAATGTTGTCGCACCGCGAGGCACTTGCGGATGATCTCGCCCTCGAGCGCGGCTTTGGCCTGCAGCGTCATGAACTCCTGGGCGTAGTACTGCGCCAGCCGCGTCTGCCCCTGCTTGTTGACCATGAGCACGAACTTGATGTTGCCCGCCGGCGTGATATCGCCCAGGGACGCCATGATGCCAAAACGCTGCCGATCCCGCTCTCAGAGGAACGCCTCCCTGTATAGAGGCGCGCGGTCGGTGGGCCCCAAACACTTCCCCTGATCAGCCCAGTAAAACCACCCTGGCTGGACTGTACTCGCCCATTCCCAACACCCTCCACCGTCACCCTGCACAGCCAGGGCATGATTGTAGGCTTGGATTCCGCTGTGTGGCCAAGCCTACCATCATGTCACATGTTAAGCATCATGGCCTGAACAGGTGCATAGCATCGTGACATTTGCCTCCTGCAAATTTGCAGGGGCTGGGGCGGGAGCACAGAAGTTTAGATCCAAATGGGGTATTCGGGGTCAGTGGGCGACGGGTCAGCCGGTCCGGCGGCGGGTGGCGAGGGGAGTTGGGACGTTCTTGTGTGTGTTGGTGGCGAGGGCTCCAGGCCGGCGGCGGGTCCGGGGCGGCCCGGGATGGCCCCCCTCTGACAGAGGAACAACGACACCGCATCAACACAAACAAAGCTAAAGCATCAAACATGATAAATATAACAAATATCAAGTAAAAACGCCTCAGAATGCAGCCGGCAGCTGCCAACTCGACCCAAGGAGTACGGGAGCGGACGCCAAACCTGATACTGATATTTGAATTTAGATGACATGATACGTCGCCGTATCAGGTCACAAAGCAGGGGGATTATTTAAAGAACATATGCAAACAATTATAAAACATTGCAAAAATTGCAAAAAGCCTTAAGTCCTATAGGTATAGGACTTGCATTTTTTACAATTTTTATCTCAAAAATATTTTGTCATATTGTTTATTTTTAGATGGGAATTGGTATGAGATAATGGCATAAATTATTTTTTATTGACGGATTTGGGTTAAAAATACAATTAAGGGTGAGATTTGTTATTATCGATAATTCTTAAAGAATTTATTAGAACTAATATCGAAGAGGATGACATAGCTAAAGCGGCAAAAAGGGGTACAACAAAGCCAAAAATAGCAAATGGTATGGCGGCGATATTATAAAAAAGTGATATTTTAAGATTTTGCTTCATTATTTTTACTGATTTCTGGCTTGCATTTATTATATCTATAATTGGCTGTAAGCGATCACCTTGAATAATTATATCCGATATATTTTGTGCCAAATCACTAGCTTGATTAAAAGATAAAGATATATCTGCTAATGCTAGAGCGGGTGCGTCATTAATTCCATCTCCTATCATAAGAAATTGTTCTTTGTTATTTTTTAACTCTTTAAGAAAATTGGCCTTATTAATAGGGGATTGGTTGCTATAATATTCATCTATTTTAAGATCTTGGGCAATTTTTCTTACATTTTTCTCATTATCTCCAGAAAGTAAAATAACTTTTTTTTGTGATTGTTGCATAGTTTTTATAATTTCTTTAGCATCTTTTTTAAGTTCATCATTAAAGGTGAATAATAATTCATCATCATCATATTTCATATAAAAATTGAGATTAAAATTATCATTATTAGCGATATTAAATTCTTTAATTCTGCAAAAAGCGGCTTTACCTAAAATCACTTCTTGATAATTATAGTTACCAATCAAGCCATGTCCTTTTTCTTCTTTGGTTTTAATATCTAAAAACTTGCCATTATAGCTATGAGTTATTGATTTGGCTAAAGGATGGTTGCTGTTTTTGCATAAAGAGGCTGCAATTTGAAGGTATTTTTGCTTTTCTTTATTGGTAAGTTTTTTTAGTTTATCTTTTTTATAAAAAATATCTTGCAAGGTTGGTTTTCCTAAAGTTATGGAGCCAGTTTTATCAAATATTACAGTTGTAATTTGGGATAATTTTTCAATTGCTTGACCAGATTTAATAATTATTCCTCTTTTAAGCATTTTGCCAGTTAATATTGTTTGCACGATTGGAATTGCTAAAGCTAGAGCGCAAGGACAAGTAATAATTAAAACAGCTATCGTATTACTAAAGGCAACATCTATTGATGATTTAAAATAAAAATACCACAATAAAAATGTTATCAAAGCCAAGCTATGAGTTATCGGAATATATAATTTAGCCAATTTATCGGCAATTTTGATATAAGAGTTTTGTTTTTTGTCAATTTCTTGAGTTAATTGAATTATTTTTGCTAATAAGCTTTGCGATGTCTCTTTTCTTACTCTTACCTTTATCGGTGAATCTATATTTATAGTGCCAGCAAAAACTTCATCACCAATATTACAATTTTGTGCTTGCGATTCTCCATTGATGATGGCATTATCAATATTGCTACTGCCGCTGATTATAATACCATCTGCGGCTATTTTTTCGCCAGCGGCAATAATTAAAATCATATCTTTTTTAAGATCTTTTATCGGTATTATTTTGATTTTACCATCTATTTCAACGCGACCAAAATTAGCATTTAACAAGGAAAATTCATTAGCTATATTGAAGGCTTTTTTACGCATTTTTTGTTCTAAGAAGCGCCCAATAAGCAAGAAAAATATTAGCATTACAGCTGAATCAAAATAAACATGTTCATCTCCCTTAAAAGCTTTAATTACACTGGCAAAAGTTGCCAAAATAATTGCAAGAGTAATAACAAAATCCATATTAGGGTAGCCATGTTTTAATGAATTGATGGCAGATTTGAAGAATGGTCTTCCAGAAAAAATAATTACTGGTAGCGCTATAAGGGCAGCAAATAAATGTAGCAAGTTGCGCATATAAAAACCCATATCTTCACTATTAGCAAACCATAAAGCAAAAGATAGTAGCATTAAATTTCCAGCGCCAAATCCAGCAATAGCAAGGCAAGAAAATAAAGATTTATCATATTTTTCTTCTGTGGCTTTTAATATTTTATCGTCAAGCGGTATTAATTTATAGCCTATATCGTGAATAACTTTTGTTATTTGATAAAAATCATCTAATTTGCCGCGCCATTTTAGAAAGAGGGATTTATGCGTAAGATTTACTCGTCCTTTTATAACATTTATATTTTTTTTAATAATATTTTCAATAAGCCAAACGCAGGCGGCGCAATGTAGGCCGTGAATTTTAAGATTTATTTCAAAACTATTATCATTATTGTGATGAACAAAATTATCAATGTTGATTTGCTGCTCTAGATCTGGCTTAGTAAGGCTGGATATATTTTTTTCTTTGAGTTGATAATATTTGCTAAAGCCAAGATTGTTAATTATTTTATAAGCAGCTTTGCAACCTAAGCAGCAAAAATCATCATAATAGCTTTTTTCATTACAATGCAAGCAAAGCTTCATTTGATTGTAAATTTACGTTTTATGCGATATTCTTTATCGCTATTTTTTATATAAGCCAAAATATTAGCATTCCAATTGCCAAGCATAGGAAACTCAACATCTATGAAATAACTATTATTTTTAAATGAAGATTTTGCCATAAAATCATAACCTTCTTGTACTGGTCTTGAGAATTTTATAATAATATCAATATCTTTTATGATATTATTTTTTTCATCAGTGATATAAAAAATAAATTTACCTTTTTTAGGGTTCTTAGCGCTGCTTTTATATTGATAATTTATTTTCCAGCCTAGTTCTTTTTGTTTTTCGGCTTGAGCAATGGTTTGATTGTAATTTAATCCTTTTTTGTAGGAATTTT
Organism: Rickettsiales bacterium; assembly: GCA_023262945.1. Classification (GTDB taxonomy): domain Bacteria; phylum Pseudomonadota; class Alphaproteobacteria; order Rickettsiales; family UBA1997; genus UBA1997. The sequence continues at coordinate 3,795 of JALQXY010000127.1, forward strand.
TAATTGCTAGGCCTCGCCAGCTATCGGAAGCAACAATAATATAAATAATATTTATTGCTACAACTATAGCGAAAAAGATGATTATAATATATGGAAATTTTGATCCACCAAAAGATTTTCCAGTAAAAAATCTTTTTAATAAGTTATTTACAATGTTTAATTGCATTTTTTTACAAGATTCGTTAGGCAGAATTCAAGATCTCTTTTAATTGTATTAAAGTCAGAGTCAATAATTTGTGGACGAGCGATTATAACATAATCTTGATGATTTTTGCAGTATTTTTGTGCTAATTTACGAAATGCTTCCCTTAATCTTCGTTTTGCCTGATTTCTTTTTACAGCAAGTTTACTAACTTTTTTAGAAACTGTATAACCGATTCGACAAAAGTTTTGAGCGTTAAGGCCTTTAGGTTGGTTAAAAAGGTACTTATCTTGAGTTTTACAAGATATTACTATAGAGGTTTTTGAAATAAATTTTACCTTACTGGAAGATATTTTTCTAAAATCTCTAGAGTCTTTTATGTCAAGTATTTTAAAATCGTTGCTAAGCATCGCTTAGGAGGTTAAGCAGAAAGAACAGCTCTACCTTTTGCTCTTCTATTGCTAATCACTTTACGACCTGAAGGTGTAGCCATTCTCGATCTAAAGCCATGCCTTCTTTTGCGTTTAATTTTGCTTGGTTGCCAAGTTCTTTTCATCTTAATAAAATTTTAACTAAAAAAACAATAAATGTAGATTATCTTTTTTTATTATCAAGTGGCTAATAATTAATTTATTGGTTTATTATTTTGATCAACTATTATGGTTTTTGGTGTAAAATTTTTTGATTCTTCTAAAGATAATCCAGCATAGGCAATAATAATAACTTTATCACCTATTTGCGCTTTGCGAGCAGCAGCGCCATTGATTTTAATTTCTCGACTTCCAGCCTTGGCCTTAATAGCGTAAGTTGTAAAGCGCTCACCATTATTGATATTAAGTACATCAACTTGTTCAAATGGCAAAATACCAGATTCTTGAAGTAGATCTGCATCAATTGAAATTGAACCTTGATATTTAAGATCGGCCTCGGTTACGGTTGCATTATGGATTTTACTGCGCATTAATGTTATTATCATTTTGCAAATAAATTAATTTTTTGATAAATTAATGATTTTAAAAAAATCTTTGATTATTTCAACTATTTTGGCATCAAAGCCAATGTGAGTTTTTGACCATTCTTTCATCCAGGGTTTAGCATAATCCCAGATATTTATTTCAGGATTTAGCATAGCTCCAATACCTTCAATTAGTAAAATAGTTTTTTGCAGTAATAATAATTCTGGCTTAGTTGACATTTGAAACTCTTCTGTCATTTTGATTAAATTTTGCAATAATCCTCCTAGGGCTATTTCTTTTACTTTTGAACCAACAACTGTTTCGCCAATTTTGCGACAAGATAGTGCAAGTTTTTTAGCATTTGTGTTTGGTGGAACAAGGCCTGCATCAATGTGAATTTGCGCTATTTTATTATAGTCTTTCTCGATAAAGCCAATAACGATGCGAGCAATTGCTATTTTAGTTTTGTCATCAATTATACCCATAATTCCAAAATCAACAACACCTATATCACCATTTTTTAAAAGAATTAAGTTTCCAGGATGCATATCGCCATGAAAAAAGCCATATTGATAAACTTGAGTAAAATAGCTTAAAACTAGATTACGAGCAATTTTATTTTTGTCAAAATTGCTTGCGATAATGTTTTTTTTATCAGAAAATGGTATGCCATCAAGCCACTCTATAACCATAATTTTTTTAGTTGAAAGCGACCAAAATACCTGTGGAACATAAAAGCCCTTTAAGTTTTTTAAATTATCTTTTAATTGTGAACAATTGCTTGCTTCAACGGTTAAGTCCAATTCAGACTTGGAGTTTTCTTGTAAAAGCTGTAATATATCATTAAGAAATATATTTAATGATTTTGATATAAAAAAGCTAATTTTAGTGATTAATTTAAGAGTCTTGATATCTCTTTTTACTTTTTTGGCTATATTTGGACGCAATATTTTGACAGCAACTTTTGTATCATCAATTAACTTAGCGCAATGAACCTGAGCAATAGAAGCTGAGGCAATTGGAGTAAAATTAAATTCTTTAAAATATTTATCAAAGTTATTAGCAAATTCACTATTTATAGTTTTTATTACTTGTCTTTTTTTAAATGGTTTTATTTTATCTTGGAATTTGGCAAGAATTTGCGCTAAATCTTCGCCGATCAAATCAGGACGGGTAGAAAGCATCTGTCCTAATTTTATAAAAGATGGTCCACAGAGATTTAGTAAGTGATATAAGAAGAATTTTTTGCTAAAAAATATGATCGGCAATAACGCAACTAAGATGATAAGTAACCTTAAAAGATTGAGTATTGACGTCACGTTGAATTATTTTTATGCTTTAATTAATGAATTTTAAAATTTCAATTAAACATCTAATTTTTACTATCTTGAGTGATAACTTTTATTGAATTAATTAAATTATACGTCACTTCTTGAAATCTTGACAAAACTACTTTAAATGCCTCTTGAGAATCTGAAGATAGATTAAAAAAATGCGCTATTTGTTCTGAGCTAATATAATCAAAAACTAATAATATTATAATTGTAGCAAATGATACAGAAAAGCTAAAAATAAAAAACTTGATAAGAAAATTAGTGACTGATACAGGCATTTATATAGGCATTTTAATAAAGTAATTACTAAAAAAGTCTAAATGTATTTTATGTATAGATTAATATTTTGTCAAATTATAATTTAAGAACCCTTATAATTAATTAGCAAATAAAAGAGTCTGATCTTTGAAAGCCTTGAATTCCATCATATTTTGAAATGGATCTGAGAAGAACATCGTTGCTTGTTCGCCTATTTCTCCTTTAAATCTAATATAAGGATCGATAATAAATTTGATGTTTTTTGATTTTATTTTTTCAGCAAATTTGTGCCACTCATTCCATTCTAAAACAACGCCAAAATGTGGAACGGGTACGTTTTTTCCGTCTACTAGATTAATAGCTTCTAATTTATTATCTCCTTCTTTTAAATGAGTTACAAGTTGATGGCCAAAGAAATTCCAATCAATCCATTTTTTATCGGATCTTCCTTTTTTAAAACCAAGCAAATTTCCATAGAAATTATCAGCTATTTCTATGTTGTTTACGGGGATAGCCAAATGAAATGGTTGTAGAGTCATATATTTATAATTCTTTAATCGACTTGATCAAGAGCTTGACTTAGATCGGCAATAATATCTTCAGCGTCTTCAATGCCGATTGATACTCTTAACACATCATTACTTGAATTTGAAAGCTTTTTTTCTTCTTCGCTTAATTGACTATGAGTAGTGCTTGCTGGATGAATTATTAGACTTCTAGCATCTCCTACATTAGCAACATGAGAGAATAATTTGCACGAATCTACTATTTTTTTACCAGATTCTTCGCCGCCTTTGACGCCAAAAGTAAAAACAGCTCCAAATCCTCCTTTTAGATATTTAATAGCTAAGTTATGATATTTATTTGATTTTAAGCCAGGATATTTAACCCAATCAACCTTATCATGAGAATCTAGGAATTCGGCAACTTTTAAAGCATTAAAGCAATGTTTTGCCATTCTAAGTGGCAAAGTTTCAAGGCCAAGCATTGTTAAAAAAGCATTCATTGGCGCCATAACTGCGCCTAAATCTCTAAGGCCGACCGCAATTCCTCTGAAAGTAAATGCCATGTTGCCGCAAGCTTCATGAAATTTTAAGCCATGATAAGAAGGATCTGGTTGACATAATAATGGAAATTTATTGCTCTGACTCCAGTTGAAATTGCCGCTATCAATAATTACTCCACCAACTGCAGAACCATTGCCGGTGATAAATTTTGTTGTTGAATTGATTACAATATCAGCTCCATGTTCTATTGGTTTTACTAGAAAAGCGGTTGCTATAGTATTATCGACTAATAAAGGAATGGAGTTTTCATGAGCAATATTAGCAAGTGTTTTTATATCAGAAACAGCTCCTTCTGGATTAGAAAGGCTTTCGATAAAAATGAATTTTGTCTTATTGTTTATTGCTGATTTAACTTCATCTATATTTTGCGTATCAACAAATTTAGCATGCCAGCCATATTGTTTAAAAGAATTTTTAAATTGATTAATTGATCCGCCGTAAAGCTTTTTTGAAGCAATAAATTCATCTCCAGATTGTAGCAGATTATGAAAAGCTGTCAATTGTGCTGCGTGACCCGAAGAACAAGCTATAGCTCCAACGCCACCTTCGACAGCGGACATTCTTTCTTGTAAAGCGCTAATAGTTGGATTGGTTAATCTTGAGTAAATATACCCAATTTCTTTTAAAGCAAAAAGATCTGCTGCTTGTTTGGCGCTTTTAAAAACAAAAGACGCTGATTGATGAATGGGAATTTGTCTAGCACCAGTTTCATCTGGATTATTGCCAGCATGAACGCATATACTGTTAAACTTCATATAATGAATAAAAATTATTTAAATAAGAAACATCAATTAAAAATTAATTAAAAAGCAAGTTTTTTTGATGGAAGGGTTTGATCATTTAGATTTTTTACAAAGACTTAAATCCAATTTTAACGAATTAGATTTAATTGCTACACAATCCATTATTGAATCAAAAACATTATCATGAGAGATATTTTTTGTTCCAATTTTTGATTTGGCATTGATAAATTTTTTGTGATAATTTTTATTTTTTAAAACAGAATCAGTCATATAAATAAACATTGGCACCATATGAATTTTTTCATCAATTTGATCGCTATTGCCATTAGCATAAATATTATTTTCTCCAAGAAAAACGCCATGATCGGCAATATAAAATAAAATACTGTTGGTATCTTTTAAAGATGATATTACTGAAGAAATAAAGTGATCAGTATAAAAAACACTATTATCATAGCTATTTATAACTAAAGGTTTTTCACAGGAAGATGCTAGCCCTATGCATTCATCTCGAAATATTTTAAATTTTTCAGGTGATCTTTCGTTAAATCTTATATGACTACCAAAGCTATGCAAAACAATAAATTTATTACCTTTATTAGGCAATATTTTATAAAAAAACGGCAAAAGATGCTCATCGTAAACTTTTTGATTAGATTTTAATGTTGTTCTAATTCTATCGATAAAAAAATAATCATCTGTTTCTCTGGCCATGATATTTAACATTCCATTACCAAACTCCTTAGAGCTTTGCGCAGAGTACCAATAGGTTTTAAAGCCAAGATTCTTAAAAACAGATATTATGCTTTTTTCAGGAGGGATATCGATAAAATCTGCTTTAGTACGATGAGATAATATTGACGTTATAGAAGGCGTGGTGGTGTTAAAAGAAGCTTTTACCTGATAATTTAATAGATTTTTTATTTTTTCCAAATTAGGGGTTGTTTGCCTTTTATAGCCATTAATATGAAGGTGATCTGCTCTTAACGATTCACCTAGAATTAAAACCACATTTAAATTTTCTAACTCTTTATTATAATTAAAGTCATATATCTTATCTAAATCGATTCTTGTTTTTACTTTGTCTTGAGTTGAATGAAAGCGTTGAAAGTATTTATAAAATGATCCTAGGTAATTAATTGGTGAGTAAGAGGTGTATATTTGTTTTGTTGTTTCTTTTTTTGCGATCAAGATGCAAGATCCAAGACATGCGGTTATGATGAATAGGGCAAGTAATTTTGTTTTAATTTTAACGTTACTTATGTTAATTTTGGCTACAAAGATAGATGGTATAATTGCTCCAAAAAGAAGGTAAAATGTTAAATAATAATCGATCACTTCATTAATATGGCCAATACTAGATAGTGAGTTTGCGATCATTACTTCATCAAAGATGGTGCCATATTTATTTAAAATATAAAAGCTAACAGTGCTTAGAAAAAATAATATTGTTAAAAATATTTTAAGTAGTTTTTGGTTGAAATTTATTATCAAGAAAGACAGAAATATCGTACAAAATGTAATTAGAATTTCTGATAAAAAAATAATAAGATTGTAAAAAATTAAATCTTCTTGATAATAAAATCCGAATCTATTTTTAATGGTTTGAAGATTGTAAGGAATAATTAGGAATAAAGATATAAAGCTTATTAAAATCAATTCATTTATACTATATTTTATTTTCATTGATTAACGCTAAATTGAGAAAGAGACCATTTATTCTAAAAATTTAATTGCTTTATCTTGCAATACCAAAGTTCATCTTTAAACGAATTAAATTCGAAATATTTTTGAGATTAAAATTAAGAAAAATTAAAGCTGTATACCCACTTGAAGCTTTTCTTTGTTCTGCCCCTGCATCGCTCCCGCCGGCGCCCTCTGCCGGCGGCACCCGGCTCTCGCCCACCTCGCAGATTCCTCGCCCTCCACCATGCGAATCCCGCCCCTAGATCCCAAGCGCCGGACCTTCCACACGAGGCCAATTGAAACATGACGAGCAGCGCGCCGCTTAACCTACACCGCTCCGCCAGCGGGTCTGCGGTCAGTGTCAACCCTGCACAGAGAGATAGATAGATGTATAGA
>JALQXY010000162.1 GCA_023262945.1 Rickettsiales bacterium
CTAAACAATCTGACTTTATCTTTTTGGCTAAAAATTGCAAAAAGCCTTAAGTCCTATAGGTTTAGGACTTGCATTTTTTACAATTTTTATCTTAAAAAATATTTTGTCATATTGTTCATTTTTAGATGGGAATTGGTATAAGATATAAAAAAACCAACTCAATAATTAAATTGAGTTGGTTTTATTAACTTTGAATAGGTTGGAGATTTTTAATCTGCTATTTTTATAGAATATTTTTGACCAAGATAGTTGTTAACTTCTATAATTTCATTTGATTCTAAAATTTTATTAAAAACTATAACTTCAGAAACGAGACCTGTGAAATAATTATCGGTAGCAACGCTATTGCCAATAGCAACTTCTCCAGCGCCTAAAGTAAGAATTTCTGGTCCTAAAGCCAACGGTGTAGTAGATGTGTTTGAGTTATGGTAAAAGGTAATATTTTGCGCTGCGCTATTATCAACTGTCATTATAGTAATATAAGGAATCCTAGCTATTGTTGTATGCGCTGTGTCAACTACAGAAGTAGCAGCGTTACCATCAAAACCTACTTGGTTAGTATTAGTGAGTTGTATTTCAGCAAGTTGGTTTTCTAAAGTTGTTCCTTGTGAAAATAATGCACCAGCGCCGATTACGCTGTTAGCTTGCCAAACTACAGCTATTGAATAGCTATCATCACCAGCAGCTAAAGGAATAGAGGTGGTGCTATTGAATTCGCTTGCACCATCAAATTCTATACTAGGTAAACCAGATATACCGTCTTTTATGTATTTTAAGGTAGAAGAGCTGGCGTTAAGTGTAATTTTTTCATTTACTGGTACAACTCTTATGTCGTTCCAGTCGGCATCAGTAGTTAATGTTCCATATGGCGCTGTAACTCCGTTTTCAATTAAAGGTTTATCTGAAATTGATTTCTCAATCGAGGTTTCTAGCCAAAGAGCAACCCCTGGTATAGAATTAACAGAAGATGAGCTGGTAACTGATTTTGCTGTTGCAAGTTTCATGTTTCCGTATAGATCTTGTCCTTTTACTATTGCGCCTATTAATATACCAATTATTAGAATTACTACTGAAAGTTCAACTAAAGAAAAGGCTTTTGCTGTTTTATTAATTTTCATGTTCATGATTTTGATCTTAAATTTGATTTAGTTAAGTAATTTTGCTTATAAAGTTTAAAGATTTTTACTTATTTAGGTTATATTAATTTGCAATATTTTAGGTTTGGCCAGTCAAAATTAACTGAATCTAAAATTGTTTAACGAATTAAAAAATCTAGAAAAATTATTTGATTAAGTAAATAAATAAATAATTTGCAATGGTTGATTTAGTTTTTATGTTTTAAAAAACAACAAGAAAGCCGATTTATAAATCTTTTTATTTTTTATGTAAAAAAATGCGACTTTTTATTGCTTTAATTATTAATGCATTAGTTAATTTTATTAATTTTGTTTTCAAATTATTAATTTTGTTTTCAAATTTTATTAAATATTATGGCTGGACATTCACAGTTTGCAAATATTAAGCATCGAAAAAATGCTCAAGATGCTAAAAGAGCTAAACTTTTTACTAAAATTTTACGAGAAATTAGTGTTGCTGCTAAAGTTGGTCAACCAGATCCAGAATTTAATCCAAGGTTGCGTAGTGCTATCATTGAAGCTAAAGTTAATAATATGCCAAAAGATCGTATAGATGCGGCAATTAAAAAAGTTATTAGTGGTAGTGATGGAGAAAATTTTGAGGAAATACGTTACGAAGGATATGCTAATGGTGGAATTGCTATAATTGTTGAAGCTTTAACCGATAATCGCAATAGAACGGCTGGGGAAGTTCGTAGTATTTTTTCTAAAACTGGAGGAACTCTTGGAGAAACTGGTTCGGTTGGTTTTTTATTTGATCATGTTGGTGTTATACAATTTAATGCAGATGTTGCTTTGGAAGAAGAGATGCTGGAAGCGGCTATTGAATGCAAAGCGACCGATGTTGAGTCTTCTGCTGATTTACATATAATTTTTTGTGAAGTTGTTGATTTTAGTAATGTGCGTGATAAATTAATTAAAAAATATGGTGATCCAATTTCAGCAAAGCTTGATTGGAAAGCAAAAGATCCAACTCAGATTGATGATTTAGATCAAGCTGAGAAATTAATAAAATTTATAGATGCATTGGAAGATTTAGATGATGTGCAATCTGTAACTGGTAATTATTACTTTACTGATGAAATTTTAAATAAATTATATGAGAGATAAAAAGATAGATAATCCAGAAATTAACGCCGAATTAATTAAGGCTCATAATTTAACTCAAGATGAATATCAAAAAATTCTTGAAATTATGGATCGTCAACCAACATTAACAGAGCTTGGTATTTTTAGTGCAATGTGGAGTGAGCATTGTTCTTATAAATCAACTAAAAAATGGTTAAAAACTATGTATACCAAAGGTGATCACGTTATTTGTGGCCCTGGTGAGAATGCTGGAGTTATAGATATTGGCGATGGAGATGCGGTAGTTTTTAAAATGGAAAGTCATAATCATCCATCATTTATCGAGCCTTATCAAGGAGCTGCAACGGGTGTTGGCGGTATTATGCGTGATGTTTTTACTATGGGAGCAAGACCAATAGCCAACTTAAATTCATTAAGGTTTGGTGAATTAAATCATCATAAAACTAAACATTTGCTTAATGGCGTAGTTTCTGGGATAGGTGGTTATGGTAATTGTATGGGAGTTCCAACCGTTGCTGGAGAGGTTACTTTTGATAAAAGTTATAATGGTAATATTCTAGTTAATGCTATGTGTGTAGGCTTGGCTAAAAAAAATAAGATATTCTATTCTGCGGCGACAAATGTGGGTGCAAGTGTAGTTTATGTTGGCTCGAAAACGGGAAGGGATGGTATAAACGGCGCGGTAATGGCTTCTGATGAATTTAAAGAAGGAGATGAAGATAAAAGACCAACTGTGCAAGTTGGTGATCCTTTTACTGAAAAACTTCTTCTTGAAGCTTGCTTAGAATTAATGCAACAAGATTGTATTTTATCAATTCAAGATATGGGTGCTGCTGGCTTAACTTCATCATCATTTGAAATGTCGGGTAAGGGTGGTACTGGTGTTGAGTTAAATCTTGATAAGGTGCCGCAAAGAGAAGAAAATATGACTCCTTATGAAATTATGCTTTCCGAGAGTCAAGAAAGAATGTTAATGGTAATTGATCCATCTAAAGAAAAAATGGCAAAATCAGTTTTTGATAAATGGGGTTTGGATTTTGCGGTTATTGGCAAGATTACTGATTCAGGCAATGTGGTAGTAAAAATGCATGATAAGATTTATGCTAATATTCCCTCTCTTCCTCTATCAGAAAATGCTCCAGAATATGATAGGAAGTGGCAATAATACTAATTCCCATCTAAAAAATAAAGTCAGATTGTTTAGT
>JALQXY010000069.1 GCA_023262945.1 Rickettsiales bacterium
CAATTAGAAAAAGATATGAACTCTGAAGAAGTTTCTAAAGTGATTTTATCACATGAACAATTTGTGAACGATTTTAAATTTAATGGAACTCCTGCAATTATTATCGGGGAAACAATTATTCCCGGATACATAGAAAAAGAAAAAATAATAGAAATTTTGGAAAATGAATTTTCCTAAATTCTATGAAATTAAATAATTTTTCAAAAATATCTTCGAACATATTCAGCTCTCGTGTTACTGGATTTTTTCGGGATGTATTGTTTGCAAATTTTCTAGGAGCTAACATTTTATCGGATGCTTTTTTATTTGCTTTTAGATTGCCAAACCTTTTTAGAAGGATTTTAGCCGAAGGGGCAATGAATAGTGTATTTATTCCTCTCTATATAAGACAAAGTAAGGAAAGTCAGTCGCTTGCTAGTGATTTTACTTCTGCAGTTTTTTTAATTTTTTTAAAACTTTTAAAATGGGATTTATTATATCTGATGAAAAATCTCTATTGTATCACTTTCAAAGTTTCTTATTGATACTTTTTTAAAATTATCTTTTAATTCCGATATATAATTAATATTTAAATTATCTACTGCTGCCAATCCATCATTGCCGATTATTTTCTTATTTCTAATCCATATCAATTTATTCACAATATTGTTTTTTATTAATTGTGTTGCAAGGTTTGATCCGCCTTCTACAAGTAAAGATTTTATACCTAAATCATATATCTTATTAAGATAATTTTCTTTATCGTTGAAAGTGATATGATGGAGTTTTGTATTTTTATTTAATCTCTTAAATTTTTTAATATTATTTTCGCTATTAGGCGAGATAAGATAAATATTATTATTGCTTTGAGTAAATATGTGAGAATCTTCTTTAAAATTCATTTTGTTGCTTAAGATAAATATCTTAGGTGAATATTCTTCTAATCCTTTTATACGGCAATCGAGTTTTGGACTATCTAATCTTGCGGTATTTGACCCAATTAAAATCCCATCATTTATGGATCTTAAGAAATGGCTATATTTTCTAGCTTCGATACTTGTAATCCATTTACTATCCATGTTTTTAGTGGCTATTTTGCCATCAAGAGAAGTAGCTAATTTTAGAGTAATATAAGGTATTTTTTTATTTTGACTATAGCTAAAAGCTAAATTTATTTTTTGTGCTTTTGACGATAAAATATTTTTCTCAACTTTGATATTATGTTTTTCTAGCTTTTTAATTGAATTGCCATTTATTTCTTTATTTGGATCTTGCATGGCAATTACTACTCGTGAAATGTTATTTTCAATTATATAATCGCAGCAACATGATTTATTTTTGTTGTTAATGCAAGGTTCTAGAGTAACATATAATGTTGCATTATTTAATAGTTTTTTGTTTTCTACGCTATCAATTGCCACTCTTTCAGCGTGAGGTCTACCATCTTTTTGTGTTACAGCTGTGGCGATAATTTTATTGTCAGATACAATAACACATCCAACTGAAGGATTTTTTGCAGTTAATCCAATATTTTTTTTGGCTAAGTTAATAGCATAATTCATGTATTTTATATCTTGATTAGATATCATTGAGCAAAATAATTTTTATTTTATGTTGATAAGGGATTTTATTTATTTGAACTTAGGCATGCGAAATCTTACTCTATTTGTTCTTCTTAATCCATTATCTCCTTTTTTTATTTTTGATGCGATATTTGCTATAGCATTTGTATTTATTCTACTATCTAATGGTTTTGCATTTCTTGCTGCTTCTTTATTTTGCTGTTGTCTTTGATTTATCATTTCTACTTCATCTTCTTTTCGTATAAACTCAGGAACATTTCTTGCAATTTTTCCTTCATTCATTAATTGCTCTCTTGCTTCTTTGCGAGCATAGTTACTTGTAGCGTTTGACGTTATTCCTATTCTATCTGTTATTGTTCCTATTACTCCACCTGCAGCTCTTGTTGCAAAGCTTGCTGCAGCGGTAGCAGCGGTAGCTGTAATAGCTACGGGAGTAGCTACAACAGCAGTTATACCTAAAGCAACCCCTCTTACTCCACGTTCTGGATTGCTTTTTGCTTTTTTAAGACCTTGCACTTGCTTATCAACACCTGCGATTTCTTTAATTTTGTTGCCAATACGAGCTGCATCCTCATAAGGCTTTGTAATTGCTTGATCATAGACTCTTTTACCAAAATCTTTAGCATCTTTAGCGGCTTTTGAAGTTTGTGATGAAGCCTCACTTATTTTGCTAAATGGCGCTTCTTTAAATGTTGATTTTACTCTTATATTACCACTTTCAATTTGTTGCATCAAGTCTTTTCTAAGAACTTTGTTAATTGAATCAAGTGCTTGTTGATCAGTTTTACCTTTCGCCTTCTCTAGATCAAATTTCTCTTTTTCTTTTGCATGTTTTGGATTTTCCAGATCTTTTTTTGTTAAATTTGCAGCTTTTTTAACTTCCGTTTCAGAAAAGGAGGTGCTAATAGGTTTATTCTCTAAGTTGCTTTTTAATGTGCCTCCTTCAGAAAAATGCTGCTTGGCTGCCTGAGTTGCTGCTCCAAAAACATTTGTTCCAGTATATTTCAATCCTTTGTCATGTTTTAATTTTTCAATTTCTTTTTCGCTTAAACCTCTTTTTTCACCAGCTTTATTCATTGCCTCATCTCTAACACCTTTTAATATTTCTCTTTTCTGTTCTTCTGATTTGCCAGCTAGTTCAATAGCATTCCCTTTTTTATACTTAGAGATAGCTTTATCTCCCGCTCTAGCCATAGCTCTTTTATCGGCGCTATCCTTAGAGTTTTTTACTTTTTCAGAAATTCTTCTTTGATTGGCGATTCTACCAGAATCAAACAAGCGATCATCGATGATTTCCATAGGTCTTTTTGTTAAATTATTCATTTTACTACCAACCATGCCGCGCATCTGATTTACTCCTTGTCTAATACCGCTAGATAGGCTGGTAGCTGATATACCGCCTCCTATTGATTTACCAAGATCAGTCATAAATTTAACGAACTGATTCATTAATGAGGCCGTGACCCATATAAATAGTACTTTAAATAAAGAGGGAAAACCTTGAATATTGGTATTTGATGCTGGAGATGCACTTGGAGATAGTATGGGTGGAGATGAGGCAAATGTCCAATATTCAAGAACAGTAATTTTGGTAAGATATAAGTTTATTACCCATACTGGTGCATAACATATTCTGTAATTTAGAACCATTTTAATTATTTCATATATTAGCATATTAAAAAAGGCGAGGGTGGTCAATAAAAAGATTTGTTGTAGAGTAAATCCAATGAGCGCTTTAAGCCAATTATCAAACATATCTTTAGTTTGATCAAAAAGAATAAAGATAAAAAATATCGGTCCTAAAGTGAATAATATTGAGATAAATATCTGCGCTGTTAAATATATTAAAACAGCATTACTAACTGCAAAAATATAAACAAATAAGCCGTAATATATCAATAAACAATAAGCCCAGCCATATATTTTAGTAAATAATAGAGTTTTTATTTTATTTTGTACTGCATCAGCAAATATTAAATCAAACACCTTATCAACTGAAGAAAATAATATAGCTTTATCGCTAAAATTACTATTTTCAATTGCGGCATTAACTTGCTCGGAACTTTCAAAAGATGATGCCATTAAGAAAGACAATTGATCTGCGCTATCTTTAAAAAAGGTTACAACGAATTTATCAAAAAAATACCATCCTGAGTCTCCAATAAAAAAGTAAATTAAACCTATTTTAAATACGCGAGTAATAATTTCAGCATTACTAAATTCACTAACCCCCATTAAATAGCTAAATCCATAAAAAGTTACCATTAATACTAGGCATAATTTTACAATTGTTTTGTAAGTTGAATCATTTATCAGTGATGTATATACTTTTTCAACAATACCAATTTCTCCTGGTTTGCCATCAATAGCTTCAATTATTGGGTTGATAACAGATCCAATAACTTGAGATATATTTTTCTTAACAATTTTTACCTTAACCTCCACCCTGTAATTGCCACTATTATTACCATATTTATTTATGCAGATGAATTGTTTCTCGCATTTTGGTAAAGAAGCGTCCAAAGAATTGCAGTTTTCTCCATCATTACTACTTATAATTTTATTTGCTTTATTACTTGCATCTGAAACATAGTCTGGATTATCTACTTTTATGCCATCATTTTGCGTATTTAGGGTGTTGTATATGCAATTTTTTTCTTCGGGATCATAAATTCTAAAAATTAAGCGATATTTTTTTTTGTTTCCTTTATTTGTATGACAAAAATAACGATCACGATCTCTTGTCATTTCGCAATCTTCTGTTGAATTAATTGAGAGGTCGTTACCATTACCTGTGGTATTGACAGTGTTTCGATAAATATATCCATTTTTATCAAACAAATATCTTTCATACAAGCCACCTAAATTATTTGTAGTGTCTGGATTATTTACTATGTAACGACTAAGTGGTCCTGATGGTTTGTGAACATCTTCATTTTGTCCCGACGCAGATGAAAAGACGGTTGAACATTCATTTCCTGTTTCACTATTTTCTTCACAAAGATATAAATCTAAGAATTTTCCATTTGTGGCTCTTAGGTCGCTATTAAAGTCTATTGCGATATTTCCGTTAGCTGAGCTATTTAATAAATCT
>JALQXY010000120.1 GCA_023262945.1 Rickettsiales bacterium
CCCAAGAAACCTTACCAGTGAAAAAACCAATACCAACCGATATAATAGCAAATGAGGCAAAGGCTTTGCCACCAGTACCAGTGATTAAAGATAATAAGTTGCAAATAGTTGCCTCAAAGGCATTGCCTTCTGATTTTGGAGCCCATACACATGTAGTACTAGAATACATGCTTGGAACGCAGGTTCCTATTGTAAAACTAGCATTAGTAGAAACATCGCATACTCCATTATTTGGAGTGGTGCTGTCTTCACAAGCTTTCTTAGATGCTTCGGCCGGTGTGTCTGCTGCTAGGGCTGCAGAAGAAAAGCCATTGATTAGAGCTGGCGTGATAGCAATGACTAAAAATGATAAAAGAGCTATTTTAGCAAAGTTTTTGGAGATTAGTTTAATCATGTAAACCAAAAATATTAAAAAATATTAAAAAATAAAAATTTATACTTTTTATAAATTAAACAGCAACAGTTAAACGGCAATAGTTTTTTGCATTTTTTATAAGCATTTTTGACTAAAAGCTAAAATATGTTTTGTCTCAAAATTTTATTTCAAAAATATTTGGGTTAAAAATTTTAAAAAATAAAATTACAACGCTTCTAAATTAGGTGGTGATAGCTTTTTTACAGCTTTCAGGATTAACAACTTCACCGCCAGCGATAGCTGCAACCACACTTGGCGCGCCAAATATGGCAGCAATACCAGCAGCAACACCAATCATTAAACCCCAAGAAACCTTACCAGTGAAAAAACCAATACCAACCGATATAATAGCAAATGAGGCAAAGGCTTTGCCACCAGTACCAGTGATTAAAGATAATAAGTTACAAATAGTGGCCTCAAAGGCGTTGCCTTCTGAATTGGGGATTAAGGATTGCCATTCGCATTTTGCGGGTGAATTAGTAGAGGTGACTTCAGCAATAAAAGTACAAACACCTTTACCATCTTCGTTTTGATTGTTGCAGTTGGTGGCGCTTGGGCTAGCTACTTTTTCACATTCGGTTTGTGTTCCTGCCCAAGCGTTAGAGAATGTAATATTTGGTGTTATTGTTGATATAGCTAAAATTAAAAATAAAAATAGACTAATTTTAGATAAATTTTTAAGAAAAATTTTATAAGTCATATTAAATGAATTTGAAATAAAAAACCAATAAAATAAGTTAAACCCAAATCCATGATAGAAAATTAATTTATGCCATCATCTTATAGTATATCTAGCTACAATAAAAAAGATTCGTGCATCAAAAGTGCACTAGAATTTTTTTATCATAACTATCTATACCATGATTTAATGACCTAATACCAAGTCCCATTTTAAAAGTTTTAAAAAATTAAAATTCTAACTTCATATTTTTGGCTAAAAATCTCTAAAAAGCTTTAGTTGTATGGATATACAGCTTCATTTTTTAAAAATTTTTATCTCAAAAATATCTTGTT
>JALQXY010000015.1 GCA_023262945.1 Rickettsiales bacterium
ACTAAACAATCTGACTTTATCTTTTTGGCTAAAAATTGCAAAAAGCCTTAAGTCCTATAGGTATAGGACTTGCATTTTTTACAATTTTTATCTCAAAAAATATTTTGTCATATTGTTTATTTTTAGATGGGAAATGGTATAATATATTTCTTAGCAAAGGAATTTCTCAAAGCCAAAGTAGCATTAAGTACTATGGCTTTTCTAAATTCTTTTGTTGATAAATTGATAATGCTAAAATTCTTTATATTTTTATAATTATGACAAAATGTCTTAAAAATAAATTATTAATAATACTGCTTGGATTAGCATCATTATCGGCTATTATTATGGCTTATATCTCGCAATATATTTTTCTTTATCAGCCTTGCCAATTATGCCTTTACCAAAGAGTACCTTTTTTTATAGTGATTGGCTTGTCTATATTGTCGCTTTTTTTGCAAAAAAATAACTTTCTACAAATTATTCTATATTTTTGTATTGCTATATTGCTGATCAATTTTGCCATAGCTTTTTATCATGTTGGCGTTGAATATAAAATATTTTCTGGATTTTCTAGCTGCAGTGGAAACTCCAATCTTAACAAAATAGATAATCTATATGATTTGCAGCAAGCTTTAACAAAGCAGCCAATGGTTAAATGCGATGAACCTCAATTTTATTTTTTAGGGTTAACCATGGCTTTTTGGAATATGATTTATTGCCTAATATTAGCTTCATGCGCTATTACGATTCGACTCAAGAAGAGTTAAGATTGAATCAAAAAGATCAAAAAGGCTATTAATTTGCGACTGATCTATAGTAAAGGGTAGCTTTATAGCCTTGACTTTGCTTTTGCTAGAAAGCCATTTGATCGACCTATCATTTTCAAAAGAGGCGTATAGTATTAGATCAACATTGCTATCCTTAGTCATTCTTAACAAATTCCCTAAATGCCTAGCGCTAGGATTTATTCCGGGCTTTTCTTCAATTTTGGCCAATAATTTAAGATCTAACCAATTTATAAGATATGACCAAGCATTATGATTAATAATAATCGTCATATTTCTAATATTTTCTGCTCTTTTTTGCCACCCGTCAAAAGATTTTTGCCACTTTTGATTAAATATTTCCTGATTCTTGGCAAAAATATGAGCATTTTCTTTATCAATTACTTTTAATCTCGCAGTTAATTCATTGGCGATTTTAGTAATATTTCTTGGATCAAGATGAATATGAGGATTGCCATGTGGATGTATATGTCCATCTGCCCTAGTGAGCGAGTAATTATTGTTAATTTCAATTTTACTAACATAATCAGAAGCCATAAAATGTCCAACTTCACCCAATTTTACAGATTTTTTATAAGCTTTTTGAATAAGAAGCGGTAGCCAACCTTCTTCTAAAGATGCTCCAGAACAAAAAACCAAATCAGCTTCTCGTATTTTGGCAATTAAGCTAGGTTTAACCTGTATATAATGTGGATCTTGATTATGAGTTGTTGCAACTGAAATATTGGCCAGATCGCCAGTTATTTCTTTTGCTAAACTTGCCCATTCTGGTTCACAGGCAAAAATATTAATCTTTGCCTGCGCTATTTGAGAATAAAAAATAAAAATTAAAAACATTATACCAAAGTTCATCTTTAAACGAATTAAATTCAAAATATTTTTGATATTAAAATTAAGAAAAATAAAAGCTTTATACCCATACAAATTGAGGGAGATCTGATAAATTTTAATAACCTTAATGGTTATTAAAATCATAAAATCGGCAATCATTTTAAGCCAAAAAGACAAAGAATTTAATCGCTTATTTTTAACTTCTTTAAAGATGAAATTTGATATTGCTATCTTTTGCATATAATTTTAGAATTTATGAATTTTAT
>JALQXY010000033.1 GCA_023262945.1 Rickettsiales bacterium
AGAATTTAAAGATTTTTGTACAACTAATACCAATTCCCATCTAAAAATGAACAATATGGCAAAATATTTTTGATATAAAAATTGTAAAAAATGAAAATCCTATACCTATAGGGCTTAGGGCTTTTTGCAATTTTTAGCCAAAAAGATAAAGTCAGATTGTTTAGTTTTTATATGTTTTTTAGGTGGGAATTGGTATAAAATACCTTGTTTTTAGTCGAAACTTACTCAGAAAAGGCTACTTTAACCCTTAAATAAATCTTAAATAAAAAATTAGCTTTAAAAATTCCTCAGAATTGATTTATTCTTAGAGGTCTTTACTAAACTATTATTTACGCATAGGTTAATAATTAAGCCATTATTTCATATTTTTCTTGCCAAATCAACTTCTTAAAAACAAAATAACATTACTTATCCTATTTAATGGGATTTAGCACAATATCTTTTTTATTAAAACATTCATAACCGCCAGATAATTAACTAAATTAAATTTGATTTCAATGACAGAACATAAAGATCCATCTCAATTCTATGCTACCACTATATTATCCGTCAGAAGAGGTGGTGAAGTAGCTATAGCTGGTGATGGCCAAGTTTCTTTGGGTCACACAATAATGAAATCAAACGCCAAAAAAATTCGCAAAATTGGTAATGGCTCTATTATCGCTGGATTTGCTGGAGCAACAGCAGATGCCTTTACTCTTTTTGAAAGATTGGAGCAAAAATTAGAACAGTATCCCGATCAATTAATGCGCTCTTGCGTTGAGTTAGCCAAAGATTGGAGAATGGATAAATATTTAAGAAGATTAGAAGCCATGATGATTGTAATCGATAAAGATGTTACTCTGATCCTTACCGGCACTGGAGATGTCTTAGAGCCAGAAGATGGTATCGCTGCCATTGGCTCTGGGGGCAATTATGCCCTAGCTGCTGCCAAAGCTTTGATTGACAATAAGTCACTTTCGCCAAAACAAATAGTAGAAAAATCCATGAAAATTGCTGGCGATATATGCATATATACAAATCACAATTTAATTATTGAATCTATAAAATAATGAAATTTCTACGCCATTTTAAAGCAATATTAATTGTCGTTATAACTTTATTTATAGCCAACAACTCCTATGCTTTACTTAACTTAAAAGTAAATTCTGATACAGATTTACCTCGCCACAAAATTCTTTTTTTTGGATTCGATGTTGATGAAGCTAGACTTGATCAAGATGTTAAACAGATTATGTCTATGATTATGAAAAATTTAAATAGCACTAATCTTTTTGAAATTGTTGCAGCTACTAACGCCATGGAAGTTATGTTGCAAGATAGCTCTATCTATGTCAATATCAGCGATAATGACATGGAAGAACAAAGAAAAAATGCTAAAATCAATTCTGATTCAATACCTAATTTTGAAAAATATAGCGAACAAAATATCAGCGCTATAATTGTTGGCGATTTTAAATATGACGAAGTTGGAAATCTTGAAGCCAAAATAAGAGCTTGGGACGTTCTTGATCAAAAACAGCTTTTTGGCAGGTTCTACAACGCCTCCGAAGATAATTATAACAAAATAGCCAATTATGTTTCTAATGAGATTTTTATCAAATTAACTGGTGAGAAAATTGGCCATTTTGATTCAAAAATTACCTATGTTGCAGAAAGTGGATCTTTAAGCAATCGCCTTAAAAGACTTGCTATCATTGATTTTAACGGCTCTAACCAAAAGTTTCTTTCTGATGGCTCTGAATTAGTATTAACACCAACTTTTTCTAGAAACCATGATGAAATTTTTTATTTACGCTACTTCCTAGATAAGCCGCATATTTTTAAAATTAACCTAAACAATGGCCGGTCAAATAAAGTAACTGGCTTTCGTCAAACAAATTTTTCTCCAGCTCCCCACCCAACAGATTCAAGTAAAATATTATTATCCGCTATAGTTGATCAAAATACCGACATATACGAATATGACATGATAACCAACACCTCAACCCGTATCACCAACGATCAGTCAATAGATACTACACCATCATATTCACCTGATGGCTCAAAAATAGTCTTCACCTCAGATCGCGATGGTAAGCAGCAAATTTATCTTATAAATTACAACGATTACTCATTAAGGCAAATTGGCAATCCTGATAATGCATATTCCAAGCCCCAGTGGTCTCCTGACGGAAAATATATAGCCTTTACTAAATTTAAAAATAATGAATTTTACGCTGGAATTATATTGCCCGACGGCTCTAACGAAAAAATATTAGCCAAAGGTTATGTACTAGAAGGCGTTAAATGGTCTCCTAGCTCAAGATATCTAATATATTCCAAAAAAAGAGGTCCTTATGGCCCAGAATCAATTCCTCGACTATTTACAGTTGACATCATCACTGGTTTTGAGTACGAGATACCAACACCAAATGGAGAAGGAGCAATTGATCCAGATTGGGTATCATAAATAGTATCAATTAATAATGACTTCAAATATTATAAATAATCTTAGTCGATCAATCTCAAAACTACCTGGAATGGGACCAAGAGTGGCTAAGAGAATAGTACTAAACCTAGCCTGCAATAAATCAAAAACATTAGCTCCGTTAATTCAAGAATTACAAACATTATCAGATAAAGTTTTTCGTTGTAAAATTTGTGGTAATATTGATGAAGGAGAAATTTGTGAAATTTGCAATGATAATAAAAGAGAAGATTCTATCATTTGCATCGTTGAAGAAGTTGCTGATCTATGGGCAATTGAAAGAGCTAAGAATTTTCGTGGCAAATACCATATATTAGGTGGAAATTTATCAGCAATATCAGGAAACGATATCGAGGACTTAAATATTGACAGCCTTTTAAAAAGAATAAAACAAAATAGCGAAATAAAAGAGATAATAATAGCCACCAGCGCTACAATAGACGGCCAGACCACTGCTCATTTTATTCACGAAACATTAAAAAATTTTAAAATCAAAATTACCAAATTATCTCACGGTATACCAGTTGGCAGCGAATTAGACTATCTTGACGATGGAACCATATCAATTGCTTTTAAAACAAGAAGTGAGTTTTCTTAATCCGAATCTAATACCAATTCCCCACTATTTTTTTAGTTTTTCTTCAATTTTCCCTTGTAAAAAAGCAGCAATAAACTAACATAAAGCCAGTATTTATCGGGCTTTATGTTAGTTTATTAAGCCAAAAGGCAAACCAATGACCATCTGGCAGAAAAGATTTAATAAAGCCGTATCAAAAAGAAGATTTAGAGTTGAGCAGACTTTTGGAACTTTAAAAAGAAGATTTAAATTCAGCAGAGCTTCCTACAAAACCACAATCAAAGTACAAGCTCAATTTACATTAAAAGCTATTTGTTTAAATCTTTTAAAAGCAGTTAATAAAGTACATCTTATTTTACCAGAAAAACAACTTTTAACAGGATAATTACGTCTAAAATCCACCAAATAATCCAAGAAAAACAAAAAATACCACAAAAATAACCAAAATATGAGGTATTTTGGACTAAAAATTAGAAGAAAATTAAGAAATTCATTTTTTTTAAAATAAAAATGGACTTAGGTTGGAGAATTGGTATGATTTGCAGGGGTCTTGTTATAAGAAGAAATAATAGCTTTTAATTTGTTAGCTGTAGTTCCATGTGATCCAAGTTTATACAAAGCCTTTTTAGCCTTATCATGAGTAGATTTATTAATAATTGTAGCAACCATAGTTAATTGATTAAATTGAAATAATCATAATCTTAAACTTTCTTTGGAAGTTTGCAATAGTTAATATAGTATTATAGATGGGAAATAGTATAATACCACTTAATTTGTGGAAATAGTATTATAAAGTTAAATTGAATACCTCTACACATTTCCTAAGTAAGATTTTATTAACCTTCCGACAGGAAGTCTTTTTTTAACAAATTTAATATTATTACTTGCTGATGTAGAAAATGACTTTTCTTGGGTAATTTTAATAAAATTATCCAACATTAACCAATAATTATCGACAGCTTTAAAATATTTTTTTTGTGCAATTGGAATATTTTTTGTAGCATTTATTATATCTTCTTTATTAAAATTATAAACACATCCCTCATTTCCGAGCTCAAAAGATGCTAATGCATTTTGTTTAAAAAATTTATTTTTTATAAACACAACTGGGCAGCCACATAACAATGCTTCTGTTGCAAGAGAGGTATCTTCATAACTATAAAATATTTCTGATTTACGAAATAAATCTGCTATTTGTTTTGGAGTTTGAGAATCAGGTAATCCCCTAGTAATTTCAATAGAATTATTGGTGATTTCAAATAACTTTCCATTATGATGATTTTGATATTTGCTTGCATAAAAACAGCTACCACTTCTTTTGATTTTACTATTTTTATCTTCGTAAAAAATATTAGTATCGCACACTGGCATAAACAACACTTCTGAATCAGTATTTTTCAGTGAATTTTTTATTTTTTGTGAATAAGAAAATATAATATCATCTTTATCAAATTCATCCTCTATAATGCCACTCGATAAACCTGGATAATTTAACAAATATCTCACAACACAATTAGAATTTATAGGGTTACTCTTGATTCCTTCGGAATATATTACAATTGGATTTTTATTTGTTGATTTATGATATTTAATTATTTCTTCGCTAATAACTGGAGTAATATAGTTAGGGTTAATATAACTTTTTTTCTTTTTGAGACTGTAATAATCATAGATAAAGGCTGGATAACCATTTTTATTTAAATGATGACACAATAAATGCATTACTTTATCTCCAGCAGATTGATGGTTATATGGGGGATGCACAATGTAATATGGATTTAATTCTTCTTTTTTAGGAATTATATTTTTCATTTTTTAAATAATTAAATGTATCAAGAATAATTTTCTCATATGAGCTAATATTGATATTATATTTTTCGCATATCTGATTTTGTACCTCACTATCGCCAAGATATTTATCTGCATTATCATTAGTAATCTCACTTATTACGCTTCCTTTTATGTTTACAATTTTAATTATCATTTTAGATAGCTCAAGCAGATCTAGATCTATTTTATTCTTGGTATCAAAGGTTATTTTTTTAGAGGAATTTTTTTTGTCTAATAACCATGAAAAGCATATTTTAAATATATCTTCAACATGAATATAAGATCTAATAACAGGATGATTTGCCTTAATAACTATTTTTTGTGTGCTTAATAATTGAACAATAAAGTCACTAATAGCATAAAGATTATGTTTGTTAATAAAAGAGCCACCAATATTAAAAATTCTTGGTATTATAATATTGGCATCAATTTCTTTTGCTAAATTAGAGAAAAATTTTTCATCTTCTAATTTAAGTTTTCCATATAAATTATTCTTTTTATAAACAGCTCCTGAAGAGCTAAGAAGAATGGATTTAGGCTTTGACTGTAAGATAATATTTTTTACATTATCTGTTATTATTGAGTTTTTTGTAATATAGTCTTCATCACTCATTAATTTTACTTTATCCATTGTCAAAAAGGCAAAATGACATAGAATATAGTTTCCTGAATATTTAATATTATCTTGATATTGATAAGTTTTTAATTCAAAGTCATTTTCTAGAACAACAGAAGGAGATGAGGAGCTAAAAGCAATTACTGTGCTTTGCAAATTTGAACCAAAATGCTCATATAATTTATGAATTAACGCTCTTCCTATCCAACCATTTACTCCTGTTATAATAAATTTATAATTTAAAATACTATCATTATCTAACATTTGAAATATCGATAAAATATTTTCTAATATCTTTTCTTTTTTCTTTATTAAAAACAAAAGATGCTACAAATCTGCCTAAAAATTTATTTAACTTTAAGATACCTTCATTTCTTAAAGTTTTTCTATATTTTTTTATTGGCACAAAACAACATAATATTTTAACAAATTTATGTTCAATCTTAAAAATTTGATGTTTTTTTATCACATTATTTGTAGTTTTTTCATAAATTAGATCAACCAATAAATCATACCTTTTACTATAAGAGTTACATATATTTAGATGTGTATTATCTAGTTTTTTATTATCTTGAGGCTTTTTATAAAATTCTTTATTTATTTTTAACCCATTTGATTCAATCCATTTAGAAAAATTATTAAATAACTTATTATATTCTTTGTTTATTTTATTAACATCTATATTTTGATAAATTTCAAATATATCATCCTCGTAATCTAGATCAATATTTGTTATCTTGAATAAATCACACATTTCTTTAGATCTAAAGTCTTGATTTGTTACTATTGGAACTATTCCTGAGTTAATGGCCATAATAGACCCATGCATTCTAGAACCTATGTAAAAAGAAAAATTTTTATCTTTAATAAACGACTTCCATTGATCCATATTAACAAAGAAATGAATCTGTTTTTTTAAATAAAGTTTTAAGAGTTCTTTATCGTATGATTTATAGTGACAACCTTCTAAATCAAAATCTTTTATAGAATCACCCATTAATAATTTAATATATTTTTCTTCATCTTGCAATATTAAATGACTTTCATAATCATTAACATATCTGTTGTTTACAAATCCACCAATAAGAAGCTTTTTATTTTTATGATATGATTTGATAACTTTTCTACTTGGGCCTGCTTCAAAATAAGAAGGACAACCAGTTACAGTAGAGTTTTTAATTCCTATTTTCTCTAGAATTTCTTGGGTATAATACCCCCTTACTCCAAAAGATTCAGTCTTATGTGATACAATTTGAAGAAATTTTATTAGTGATTTCTTTAGATTTTTTATATTAAGCTTTGTTCCAAAACTATTAGATCCTAGAGAAAAACATACTATAGGAAGTTTTATTTTTTCAAAAAACTTTATAGCCTCTTCATAAATATCATGTTTATAATAAGAGTCATTAATTCGTAAATTATCTTGTAATATTAAAATTACTTTATCATAAGATTTATTTATTTCCTCAACTGTAGTTTTATTATACTTTGTTAGCCACATATTTTTTATATCATCAATATCAACAAATTCTCCATAAATCATTTTTATTACTGAATATGTAATATATGAGTTTCCACTATTACCAGCAATATTTTGCATTACATTTTGAGTGCTGAGATGATCTTTTGGCAAAAAAATATACTATTGATAAAAAATAATTTCTCCATTTTAATTTATTTTATTTTCTATTTATAAATTCTTCAATTGCTTCATGCATATAATCAAACATTTCATTTGTCATGCCATGATGACAAGCTAGTAATACTCCGCCTCTCATTACATTATCAGCATTTTTATAGCCATCTTTTGATTTTCTCATTTCAAGATTTTTATATCCAGGTTGTCTAGTGATATTTCCTGTAAAAACTGTTCTAGTTTGAATGTTTCTTAAATTTTTCTAGAAAGTGTGTGTAGTCTGGGTTTAAAGTGAAATACTTTTCTTGGGGTCCGGTCGACGTTAACTGAATTTGACCAGCCATTCCTATTATATCTAGCTAAAATTTTAATCCTGCTAAACCACTCTGTATTCTTAACACGTTATAATTTACTGCGTATACTCGTGTGTTATTAGATAACGAACTATTCAAAGGGTTAATCTTGATTTTCAAGAGTTTGTGTGCTATGCGACTCATGTTAACCTGACCGGTTGGGTAATGTACTTCGGGCTTTAATGAAAATGAATACATACCAAATTTAGCCGGTCCAAAGGTGAACGCGGATTTACCGAATGGCGCTCCTATGTTGTATTGACTCGCCAACGGAACATTTACGTGATGTTTCAGACCTTGTTCGTATACCAAAAA
>JALQXY010000153.1 GCA_023262945.1 Rickettsiales bacterium
ATTATAAACACCCCTGCAAATCAACGAATTTTAGTAATTTTGCTTACAATTAATATATTTAATTTGTAATAAGTTGCAAATTACTCAAAATTACTTTGTAATTTTTTAAAGATTGGATTTGATATTATACCAATTACCACCTAAAAAAATATATATAAAAACTAAACAATCTGACTTTATCTTTTTGGCTAAAAATATTTTGTCATATTGTTCATTTTTAGATATGAATTGGTATTATTTTTGATTTTTTAAATTCTGTTGATGAATTTGGATTAAAATTCTATATCAATTGTTAATGCCAGATCTTATTCTCGCTTATTACCATATCAAGTTTACTATCAAAATTATCAACATCAATTAAATCAGAAGAAAATTGTAAATCATACGATAGGCCAATTTTTACAATCTTTTTAGAAATTTTATGATTTAAATATGATATAGTTTTATCGTAAAAACCCTTCCCCATTCCTATTCTGTTAAGATTTTTATCAAAGGCAATTAAAGGCATTATTATTATATCTGGTATTACCTTTTGAAACGAAATCGGCTCTAAAAGATCGTTGTAAATATTATTATAATAAAATTTGCTATCATTGTCACAGGCATAGAAATCCAAAATATCAAGTTCATTATTAATCAAAGGAAAAGATACATAGCCAAGATCATTAATAATAAAATTTTCTATTTTGTCAGTTTTTACTTCATTTGATATTGGTTTATATATGGCAAATATTGGATTTTCTAAGTTAGTGTTTTTAATAAGTGAATTATAGTAAGATAGAAAATTATCTTGTATGGCGGAAGATTTTAAAGCAACATCTTGTTGATTCATATTAGATCTAAGAATCTTAAAATGCTTACGCAATTTAGATTTATTAGATATGACGACCATTATCTAATAATATTAATAAGTTTAAAGAGTGATTTTGTATTTGTAGCAGAATTAGCTTCTACAAAACCATTGCTTTTACTATTTAACTTATAATTAATATTAGTTTTTGGTTTGTTACTCTTAAATTCAAAAACTTCGTTATTCTGCACTAAATTTGCATTAGCTTTTTGCTTTTTAATGATAAAATTTTTATACTTTTTAACAGGTTTAACAATTTTATAATTAAAAACATTGGATACTTCTTTGGCTTTTTCTTTTTTGATTATTTTAGCAAGATTAAATTGAGTAAATTTTCCTTTGTTATTATTTTTTGCTGGAAGTTTTTTATTGTATATCTTTGCAATTTTTAAGTTTTTAATTTTATTTTGTTTTTGTGCTGCCCTAAATTTAAAAGTCTGTTCTTTTTTTCTAGGCTCAAGAGCTAATACTTGATTATCCTCATCTACTGAAGTTGACTTATTTTTCTTTTTTGCTGAAAATTTATATTTTATATTGCCATTATCTTTTTCTCTATCAGAGCTAGCTAAATTTAAAACAATATCCTCTTTAAGATTTGCTATATCTAGAGTTTTAGCTTTAAAAACGCTTTTCTTATCTTTAAAATTGAAACTTTTTAAAGAGTTTGGCAATGAGTTATTATCAGTTAAATTGTTTCTAGATAAATTGCTTTTCTTGGTATTAACTTTAAAAGAATATTTTTTATCTTGGTGTAAATTGTCGGAATTTTGAATAGGATTTTGTTGTAACTTAAATAATTTGTCAGTTTTATAAGTTATAGAATTGTTATTATTTATTTCGGTCAAATATGATTCTAAAGACTCTTGAATATCTTTTCTATTATACTCTTGAGCAATTACAAAAGACTTAGATATTTCATCTTTAAGAGCTGCTGAAGATAGTGATTTTGTATCAATAGCATTATTAATTACCTCACGCAAACATTTATCACATCTTACACGTGCCGAGATAGTCATTGCAGATTCTTTTTGATTGTTGATATTGTTTACTTTAGCGCCATTTTTTAATAATTCTTGTACTATAGATTCATAGGAAAAAGAGGCAGCTCTCATTAAAGCTGTCCAACCTTCTTTATCTTGAATATCAAGATTAGCACCATTATTGATAAGAATTTTAACAATCTCTAAGCTACCCATACGAGAAGCTAAGTGCAAAGCAGTAGCTCCACCGATATTTTGCTTGTTAATATCTCTATAATTTAATTTACTAAAAAACTCAACACCATCAACATCTCCATCAACAACAGATTGCATAAGATTAGTAACGCCTGAAGTCGATTTATCATTAGCAAAAGAATTTTTAGCAACAGTAACAAATAACAAAGATATTAAGAAAAAAGATAAATAGATTAGTAAGATCTTTCTTGTTATCATGTAAAGTTTAAAATTATTATGCATATTTTATAGCTGATAATTTATTAATTAAAACTAACTCAAACTGTCAATTTTTAAGAAAGATTGGATTAATTCTAGCAATACAAAGATTATAAATAATTATAAACTATCTTATCTTGATTATAATTTTCATAAATTGGTGCGGTCGAGAAGACTTGAACTTCCACGAGCATAGCTCATAACGCCCTCAACGTTACGCGTCTACCAATTCCGCCACGACCGCTAACTTTATTACTAAACTTAATTGATTCAAGAATTTTAATAATATTTTCTTAAAAAATTTATAAATTGAATCAAGATTTATTTTTGTTAAAATTTTAACTTTAACATATTCCTTAGTAAAATAATTTCTCAAAGCCAAAGTAGCATTAAGTACTATGGTTTTTTAAATTCTTTTGTTGAGAAATGTCTCTTTGTTAAAAGAGCAACTAGTTTATGACGAGTTAATAATTATAACCAGTTCCCATCCAAAAATGAACAATATGACAAAATATGTTATAAATGAGATAGAGGATCTAGAGGCTTATAAGATATGGAATGAACCATTGACCGACTTAATG
>JALQXY010000121.1 GCA_023262945.1 Rickettsiales bacterium
ATAAAATGGCCGACATACGTTTCAACTGCCCAGGTCGACTTTAGGAAGATTTCCATGGTGTAATTCTCAGCGTCCAATTCCTAACATAAGTGAAGAAAACGTGCAACGTACGTTTCTACTTGGCGAGACTTCTTCCAGACATAAGCGAAACAGTCTTCCCACTGCCCAGTCGACTTCAGGAAGCTTTCCATGGTGTAATTCTCAGCGTCTAACTCCTAACATAAATCAAGACAATGGCCGACTTACGTTTCTACTTGGCGAGACGTCTTCCAGAGAACATCGTTTTGAGATAAAAATTGTAAAAAATGCAAGTCCTATACCTATAGGACTTAAGTCTTTTTGCAATTTTTAGCCAAAAAGAAAAAGTCAGATTGTTTATTTTTTATGGTTTTTTAGGTGGGAATTAGTATAAGTCTATATTTCTATGACTTAGACTTAAATGCTGAAAATATAGAGCTAACCAAACCTCTGGCTTTTCCTGGTTTTTTGAAATTATTTCTTGATTTATCGTGATACCTTTTGTGATGTTTGTGGTTTATTTTTTTACGAAATTTTCTTCTGTGATCCTTATCTTCTTCGTGATGATCTTCATTTAGATTTTTTTCGTAGTAGTTTCTTTCAATATCAAGTTGATTAACTTTGCCAGTTTTGACTTCCATATCAATTTCTTTTCTTTCTTCATCTGAAAGACCCTTTCTTTTTTTGATTTTAAAGCCATTAACCCCAGCTTCATCGTCAGGATGCATAAATATATGTATACCGTAGTTTTTTTCGGTAGTTAATATTTCAGCTTTTTTAAAATTCATCATATATGAGATAGTATCACTGCTACAATAAATATAAATTACACCAGCTTGTTTGTCGTTGCAAGCATGACGAATAGCGCGTAAAATACTTACAGCAATAATTTCTACCGATCTAATATATCCAGTGCCGCTGCAGTGTTTACAAGGTTCGGCAATTGTTTCAAAGAAGCTAGCGCCTAATCTTTGTCTAGACATTTCAAGCAATCCAAAGATACTAATTCTTCCTAATTGAATCCTAGCTCTATCATTTTCTAGCTCGTCACGCATTGCTCTTTCGATAAGGCGACGATTTTTAGAATCTGACATATCGATAAAGTCAATAATAACTAGTCCAGCTAAATCTCTAAGTTTTAATTGGCGAGCAATTTCTTTTACCGCTTCAAGATTAGTATGAAATGCCGTTTCTTCAACGCCGCTTTCTCTAGTTGATTTACCAGAATTGACATCAATTGCTACTAATGCTTCAGTATGGTCAATCACTATTGAACCCCCCGAAGGTAAGCGAATTTCTTTTTCGTATAATTCTGTTATTTGTTGCTCAACTCTGTATTTATTAAAAATCGGTATTCTATCTTCGTAAAGCTTTATATTGCTAGTATTATTAGAAGTTAATTTAGCAAAACTTTCAACGGCATTAAAAGCTTCTTCGCCCTCAATTATAACTTCTTTAGTATTTTCATCATAGATATCTCTGATACATTTTTTTATAATGTCATCTTCAGCATGAATAAAACTAGGAGCCTGAGAAGATTTGGCAGCCTCTTGAATGCTGCTCCATAATTTTTCTAAATATTCATAATCGAGTTTAATTTGTTCTGGTCTTTTTCCAACCCCAGCAGTTCTGATAATTACTGATTTACTGCTATCAATATTAAGATCAGCAATTATTGATTTAAGTAATTTTCGATCACGAAAATTTTCTATTTTCTTTGATACTCCGCCTTTATTTGGAGTATTGCCCATTAATACGCAATATTTACCAGCAATTGATATATAGCTAGTCATTGAAGCGCCTTTATTACCTCTTTCTTCTTTTATAGCTTGTACCAATATTAATTGGTTAGGTTTAATGACATCTTGAATATTAAATCTTTTATAAATTTTACTAACATTGCCATGATATCTTTCTGTTTCATCTTCAATTGAATATGAACCAGTTATTATTGATTCAGAAGCAGAATTAGTATCATTTTTTGATTGATGATGATGTTCTTTTTCATATTTTTCTATATCGTTTTCATTTTCTTGAGCTTCCTTACTATCTTCTAGTAACTTCTTTCTTTCTTCTTCTGATATTTGAAAATAATCGGGATGGATTTCTGCAAATGGCAAAAAGCCATGCTTTTGATTTCCATAATCAACAAAGCAAGCCTGTAAAGAGGCTTCTACTCTAGTGATTTTAGCATAATAAATATTGCCTTTGATATGATTTATAGATAAAGCCTCGCGATTAAAATCTTGTAAAATACCTTTTTCGAGAACTGCAACCCTCTTTTCTTCTGGATGAGCGGCGTCGATAATTATTGTTTTATTTTTCATAGAAATATTGCTTATTATTGAGCTTGTATAGGTTTCTTAATTTGTTATATCTTATACACAGCTTATGATTCTGATTGTAGATTTAATCAATTTTAAATATTATTAATCTTTAAAATCATCAAATCTTTAAAATTACTTAAAATTGGTGATTTGCATAGGTATTTGCAATCTAAAAAGTCAAATACGATTCCTAATCTATTGAAATTAGCAATTAAATATTGGGTTTTTATTTATAAAATGATTGTAGGATCATTTTAACCCAAAACCGTCAATAAAAAATAATTTATGCCATTATATCATAGTATATCTGGTTACGATAAAAAAGATTCATGCATCAAAAAGTGCGCTAAGATTTTTTTATATTGACGAATTTGGGTTAAAAAGTTAGAATTTTAATTTTTTTCTAAAACTTTTAAAATGGGAAATGGCACTACTCCATAATAAAGGTTTTTTGTTCTTCCGTTTCTAGATCCGTGATGATTAGTTCGGCTCCTTGTCCTAGATAATTAAGTTGTTGAACTTTGGCTGAGTAGTAATCTCCGCTTTCAACATCACGATATTCAAATATCAAACCTTCTCTTATCAGATTGCCAGCTTCAATTTCAATTGATTTTTCATTTTCATAATCATATCCACTCCATGCCAAAGAAGGATTTGTGATGAATGTAAGAGATATTGCAACAATTAAAAATAATTTCTTCATATTTTTTGTCGTCAGGGATAATTAAAATTGTTTTATATTTAGAAGTATATAATACCAATTCCCACCTAAAAAACATATATAAAAACTAAACAATCTGACTTTATCTTTTTGGCTAAAAATTGCAAAAAGCCTTAAGTCCTATAGGTATAGGACTTGCATTTTTTACAATTTTTATCTCAAAAATATT